>NZ_JBHYYB010000006.1:186705-226788 GCF_042752535.1 Kitasatospora sp. NPDC059327
GGGGTGGTGTTTTCATGTGCTTCTGGGTCTCCGTCCTGCTTGCTATGTTATTCGCCCTCCCGGGGGGGGGGGCGGTCGTTTTTACCCTTTAACACCCCCCCCGGCCCCGGCCGTTCGTCGTGAGGGCGCTCAGCCGCGGCGGTGACGCCCGGCACCCGCCTGCGCGGTCTCGGCCTCGGTGGCCTCGGCGCCGCCGGCCTTCTTCTTCCGGCGCTCGCGCACCACCTCGACCAGGATCGGCGAGATCGACAGCAGCACGATCAGCAGCACCGCCGGGATCAGGTACTTGTCGATCACCGGGGCGAGCGCGTCACCGAAGAAGTAGCCGATCAGCAGCATCGACTCGGTCCACAGCACGCCGCCGACCACGTTCCACAGGAAGAACGTCCGGGCCGGCATCTCCAGGGTGCCCGCGACCGGGTTCAGGAAGGTCCGGACGATCGGCATGAAGCGGGCCAGCACCACGGCCTTGCCCGGTCCGAACTTGTTGAAGTACTCCTCCGCCTTCTGCACGTACTCGCGCCGGAAGATCTTCGACTCGGGCTTGTCGAACATCTTCGGCCCGACCTTCACCCCGATCAGGTGCCCGAGCTGGGCGCCCGCGACGGCGGCCACCGGCGCACCGATCAGCAGGGCCGCGATCGGCAGCTTCGTCCCCTCCCCGAGCACCGACGAGGCGGCGTTGGAGGAGGCGACCCCGGCGATGATCAACAGTGAGTCGCCCGGGAAGAAGAACCCGACCAGCAGGCCGGTCTCGGCGAAGATGATCGCGATCAGCCCGATGGCGCCGAGGGACGAGATCAGTGATTTGGCGTCGAGCAAGTTGACGGCCAGCTGGTTGTAGTCCACGGGCGCAGGATAGCGGGCCCGTCCTGACGCAAACCTCCGCCCGGGGGGCGAGATGTCCGTCATCCCTCCGTCGCACGTGGTCGGCCGTCCCGACAGGCGGGCCACATGGTGGTGCCGGGGCCCGGGATGGGAAGATGGCCCCGGCGTCCGGACCGCGGTCGCAACACCCTCATTGTCGTACCGCGGTGGCCGCGTCGAACCTTGGTACAGGTGGCCGTCCCGCAGAGCCGCGCGTTGGCCCCGGTACCCCGGAGTCGTCACAGAGGCGTACACAGCGTCGGACAGCACCGTCCGTACGCCGCAACCCGACAGGAGCGGATTCGCATGCCCATCGCAACTCCCGAGGTCTACAACGAGATGCTCGACCGGGCCAAGGCGGGCAAGTTCGCCTACCCGGCCATCAACGTCACCTCCTCCCAGACCCTGCACGCCGCACTGCGCGGCTTCGCCGAGGCCGAGAGCGACGGCATCATCCAGATCTCGACCGGTGGTGCGGAGTTCCTGGGCGGTCAGCACAACAAGGACATGGTGACCGGCGCCGTCGCGCTCGCCGAGTTCGCCCACGTGGTCGCCGCCAAGTACGACATCACCGTCGCGCTGCACACCGACCACTGCCCCAAGGACAAGCTGGACGGCTACGTCCGCCCGCTGCTGGCGATCTCCGCGGAGCGCGTGGCCAAGGGCCTGAACCCGCTGTTCCAGTCGCACATGTGGGACGGCTCCGCCGAGACCCTGAACGACAACCTGGCCATCGCCGAGGAGCTGCTGGCCCAGGCCGTCGCAGCCAAGATCATCCTTGAGGTCGAGATCACCCCGACCGGCGGCGAGGAGGACGGTGTCACGCACGAGATCAACGACGAGCTGTACACCACCGTCAACGACGCCGTGCGCACCGCCGAGGCGCTGGGCCTGGGCGAGAAGGGCCGCTACCTGCTGGCCGCCTCCTTCGGCAACGTGCACGGCGTCTACAAGCCGGGCAACGTCGTCCTGAAGCCGGAGCTGCTGCGCGAGCTGCAGGACTCGATCGGCGCCCAGTACGGCAAGAAGGACCCGTTCGACTTCGTCTTCCACGGCGGCTCGGGCTCCACCGCCGAGGAGATCGCCACCGCGCTGGAGAACGGCGTCGTGAAGATGAACCTCGACACCGACACCCAGTACGCCTTCACCCGCCCGGTCGTGGACCACGTGTTCCGCAACTACGACGGCGTGCTGAAGGTCGACGGCGAGGTCGGCAAGAAGAACACCTACGACCCGCGCACCTGGGGCAAGCTGGCCGAGGCCGGCATGGCCGCCCGCGTGCTGGAGGCCGCCCAGCAGCTGCGCTCGGCCGGCAACCGCCTGAAGTAGGCACCACCCGGGAGCCGCGCCGCGCACCGCGGCCGGTCCCCCGCCCATGGCCCCCAGTGGTTCACTGGGGGCCATGAGCATTCACCAGAACCTCCTCGGGGGTCCGCCCCCGACGCACCTGCCCGCCGAGCCCGCTCCGCTGGAGCTGCTGGCCGGCGGCGCCTCCCCGGCCGAGGTCGCGGCGAAGTACCCGACCTCCTCGCTGGCCTGGGCCCAGCTCGCCGACGACGCCTTCGCCGCCGGCCGCACCGTCGAGTCCTACGCGTACGCCCGCACCGGCTACCACCGCGGGCTGGACTCGCTGCGCCGGGCAGGCTGGAAGGGCCACGGCCCGGTGCCGTGGGAGCACGAGCCGAACCGCGGCTTCCTGCGGGCGCTGCACGGGCTCGGCCGGGCCGCCGCGGCCATCGACGAGAAGGAGGAGGCCGAGCGCTGCGCCCAGTTCCTCCGGGACAGCTCGCCGACCGCCGCCGCCATGCTGGGCTGACCACCCCGCGACCCTCCGTAGGCACCACCGGGCCGACCCGCCCGCACCGGCCGCCCCCGCACCGCCCCTTCCGGCGGGACGGGGGCGGCCTCCTGCCGCGGTGCGTACGCGGCATGATGCATACGCGGTATGTGGACATCCACCGGGTCTCCGTGTCAGGGTGTTCGGGCGAGGGGGCGCACGTACGTTCGACGGCTCCGCGACCCCACCGGTCCGACAGGAAGCCTCACCGTGCCCGCAGCCAGACCCGACCAGCGCGGCTCCCGCCGCCGCCGGAGAGCAGGCCGGCGGCGCCGCCCCGGGATGATCGCCGCACTGACCGCCGCGGTGGCCGTCCTCGGGGTCACGCTCGTCATGCTCGACCGCCCCGAGCCCCGGCCCGCCGCCGGGCCGACCGCGCAGGGCCGGATCCCCCCGCCCGAGGTGCGCACGCCGCCCGCCGCCCCGGCCACCGGGGCACCGGCCCCGCCGACGGCGACCACACCGACGGCCCCGCCGGACGCACCGACGGCCCCGTCGACCCCGTCGACCCCGCCGCCGGCGCCGTCACCCACCGCGACCCCCGGCGGCGCCGATCCCGGTGCCCCGGACCCCGGCCCGACCACCGGCGCGGGCACCTTCACCGTCGCCCGGGGCGCGGCCGCACCGGTCGGCAAGGGCCCCGTCCGCCGCTACCGGGTGGAGGTCGAGGACGGCATCGGCATCGACCCGGCCGCGGCCGCCACGCAGGTGCAGAGCATCCTCGCCGACCCGCGCGGCTGGACCAACGACCGCCGCAACGGCTTCCATCTGGTGGCCGCCGGCGCCTACGACTTCACCGTGAAGATCGCCTCGCCGGACGCCGTGGACCGGATCTGCGGGGCCGCCGGCCTGAACACCCGCGGCGAGGTGAACTGCAACGTCGGCAACCAGGTGCTGGTCAACGCCAAGCGCTGGAACACCGGTTCACCGCAGTTCAGCGGCCCGCTCGACGAGTACCGGGCACTGATCGTCAACCACGAGGTCGGCCACCGGATCGGCCACGGGCACGAGACCTGCCCGGGCAAGGGCAGGCCCGCGCCCGCGATGATGCAGCAGATCTACGGCCTCAAGGGCTGCGCGCCCAACGCCTGGCCGTACGCGGCGGACGGCGGCTACCTCGGCGGCCCGTCGGTCCCCTGACCGGGGCTCCCGGCCGGGCCGGGACGGATCCGACACCTGGTCACCGACCACCCGGGACAGGGCCGTTCCAGGCTGACGGCATGACAGCGGACCGCACCGCCACCGCGACCGGACTCCGCCCCGCCCGGCCTGGCCTCGGTCCCGGCCACGCCCTCGAGTGCCTGGGTGACCTGCGCCTACACGGTCGGCTCCACCCCGGTCCGGATCGACCTGCCGGCCGTCCCGGAGGACGGGCGCGCGGGCACCATGATGCTGCCGTACATCCAGCGGGCCGGTCACCTCGGCACCGACGGGCTGAAGCGGTTCGCCGACGCGCGGCCGACCGCCGGCCGGACCGAGGTCACCCCCGGCAGCGGGTCGGTGGGCGTCGCCCGGGTGGCCGCCCGGGGCAAGGGCGACCTCGCGCTGACCCTCTCCCAGGACACCGCGAACGCCGCCCCGGAGCCCGCCCTGACCGGCGAGGCCCTGCGCCGGGCCACCGAGCGGCTCGCCGCCCGGCTGCGCCCGTAGCACCGGCCCCGGCGGGCGGGCGGGCTATCCGAGGACCGGCAGATAGGCCGCGAGGTCACTGCGCTCGCCGCTGGCCGACAGCGCGGCGGCGTCCATCGCGGTGGCCCAGTCCGTCCGGCCGGTGGCGAGCCGGATCCAGGTCAGCGGGTCGGTCTCGACCACGTTCGGCGGGGTGCCCCGGGTGTGCCGGGGACCCTCGACGGCCTGCACCACGGCGTACGGCGGGATCCGCAGCTCGACGGCCCCGCCGGGGGTGCGGTCGGCGAAGGCGTCGGCCAGCAGCCGGGTGACGGCGGCGAGCGCCTGACGGTCGTGCGGGAACGCGGCCGTGCCGAGCGCGTCGGCCAGGTCGTCGGCGTGCACGACCGTCTCCACCAGCCGGGTCACCAGCAGGTCGGAGAGCAGCATCGAGCCCAGCCGGATCTCGAACCGGCGCTGCGGGTCGGCGGCTTCGGGCCGGTCCAGGGCCGCGAGCAGGGCGTCGGCGGCCCGCTCGAAGGCCGTCGCCACGGCCGCCGGGGAGCCCCCGAACTCCGCGGCCGCGTGCTCGCGCGCCCCGGCGTCCAGCAGCGGGGCGACCTCGGCGACCCGGGAGACCCAGCCCAGCAGGTCCAGCGGCGGCCGCCCCTCCAACGGGTCGTCGAGGTGGGCGGGCACCCAGTCGAGCTGGACCGCCAGATGGGCCAGCAGCTCGCGCACCGACCACCGCCCCACCCGGGTCGGCCGGGCGAGCAGCGGCTCGGCCGCCGGATCGGCACAGAGCTCGCGGACGGCGGTGCGCAGCGCCCCGGTCTGCGCGGCGAGCGCGGCGCGCACCTTCTGGGGCTGGTACGTACGGGACTTGGGAGGCATGCCCCGCAGCGTACGCCGAAGGGCGGCCGGCCCCGGGGGGTCGACCGCCCTTCGGTCCTCGGCCCGGGCGTCCCGGAGACTGCTCGCCTCCGGGACGCCCGGGCCCGCCGCATCAGGCGAGCAGAGCCTCGATGACGCCGGTGTGGGCGTCCGTCAGCTCGGCCAGCGAGACGGTGAACTGGCCCTGGACGTCCAGGACATCACCGTCGACCACACCGATCCGGGTGGCCGGCAGGCCACGCGCGGTGCACATGTCGTTGAACCGGAGCTCCTCGCTGCGCGGCACCGCGACGACCGCGCGGCCGGCCGACTCGGAGAACAGGAACACGAACGGGTCCTGGCCCTCGGGCACGATGATCCGGGCGCCGTGGCCACCCTTGAGGCAGCTCTCCACCAGCGCCTGGCCCAGGCCGCCGTCGGAGAGGTCGTGCGCGGCGTCGATCATGCCGTCGCGCGAGGCGGCGATCAGGATCTCACCGAGCAGCTTCTCGCGGTCCAGGTCGACCTTGGGCGGCAGGCCGCCGAGGTGCTGGTGGACCACCTGCGTCCAGGCCGAACCGCCCAGCTCGTCCTCGGTGTCACCGAGCAGGTAGAGCAGCTGGCCCTCCTCGGCGAAGCCGATCGGGGTGCGCCGGGTGACGTCGTCGATGACGCCGAGCACCGCGACCACGGGGGTCGGGTGGATGGCGGTCTCGCCGGTCTGGTTGTAGAGCGAGACGTTGCCGCCGGTGACCGGGGTGCCGAGTGCCAGGCAGGCGTCGGCGAGGCCCCGGGTGGCCTCGGCGAACTGCCACATCACGTCCGGGTCCTCGGGGGAGCCGAAGTTGAGGCAGTCGGAGATCGCGAGCGGCTTGGCACCGCCGGCCGCGACGTTGCGGTACGCCTCGGCGAGGGCCAGCTGGGCACCGGTGTACGGGTCCAGCTTGGTGTAGCGGCCGTTGCCGTCGGTGGCGACCGAGACGCCGAGGTTGGTCTCCTCGTCGATCCGGATCATGCCGGAGTCCTCGGGCACCGAGAGGACGGTGTTGCCGAGCACGTAGCGGTCGTACTGGTCGGTGATCCACGCCTTGGAGGCCTGGTTCGGGCTGCCGGCGACCTTGAGCAGGTCGGCCTTCAGGCCCTCGCCGGTGGTCGGGCGGGCGAGCCGCTCGGCGCTCGGGGCGTCGGCCTGCAGCGCGTCCTGCCAGCTCGGACGGGCGTACGGGCGCTGGTAGGTCGGGCCCTCGTGGGCGACGGTGCGCGGCGGCACGTCGACCACCAGCTCGCCGTGCCAGAAGATCTCCAGCCGCTCGCCCTCCGTCACCTCACCGATGACGGTGGCGATGACGTCCCACTTCTCGCAGATCTCCAGGAAGCGGTCGACCTTGCCGGGCTCGACGATGGCGCACATGCGCTCCTGCGACTCGCTCATGAGGATTTCCTCGGGCGAGAGCGTGTTGTCGCGCAGCGGCACGGTGTCGAGCTCGATCCGCATACCGCCGGAGCCGGCCGAGGCCAGCTCGGAGGTGGCGCAGGAGAGGCCGGCGCCGCCGAGGTCCTGGATGCCCTTGACGAGCTTCTCGGAGAAGATCTCCAGGGTGCACTCGATGAGGAGCTTCTCCTGGAACGGGTCGCCGACCTGGACGGCCGGGCGCTTGGCCGGGCCGGTGGCGTCGAAGGTCTCGGAGGCGAGCACCGAGACACCGCCGATGCCGTCGCCGCCGGTGCGGGCCCCGTAGAGGATGACCTTGTTGCCGGCGCCGGAGGCCTGCGCGAGGTGGATGTCCTCGTGCTTCATCACGCCCACGCAGAGCGCGTTGACCAGCGGGTTGCCCTGGTAGCAGGAGTCGAAGACGACCTCGCCGCCGATGTTCGGCAGGCCCAGGCAGTTGCCGTAGCCGCCGATGCCCGCGACGATCCCGGGCAGCACGCGCCGGGTGTCCGGGTGGTCGGCCGCACCGAACCGCAGCGGGTCCATCACGGCGACCGGGCGGGCGCCCATCGCGAGGATGTCGCGCACGATGCCGCCGATGCCGGTGGCCGCGCCCTGGTAGGGCTCGATGTACGACGGGTGGTTGTGCGACTCCACCTTGAAGGTGACCGCGTAGCCCTGGCCGACGTCGACCACACCGGCGTTCTCGCCGATGCCGACGAGCATCGCGTCGTTCTCCGGCACCTTCTCGCCGAACTGCTTCAGGTGCACCTTGGAGCTCTTGTAGGAGCAGTGCTCCGACCACATGACCGAGTACATCGCGAGCTCGGCGCCGGTCGGGCGGCGTTCGAGGATCTCCCGGATGCGGGCGTACTCGTCCTCCTTGAGGCCGAGTTCGGCCCACGGCTGGGCGGAGTCCGGGGTCTGCTCGGCGTTCTTGACGGTGTCGAGGGTCATCAGGCGTTCACCAGCTGCTTCAGGACGGAAGTGAAGAAGCCCAGGCCCTCGGTGGTCGGGCCGGTGAGCGGCTCCACGGCGTGCTCCGGGTGCGGCATCAGGCCGACGACATTGCCGGCGGCGTTGGTGATGCCGGCGATGTCGCGGTACGAACCGTTCGGGTTGACGTCCAGGTAACGGGCGACCACCCGGCCCTCCGCCTCCAGCGCGTCCAGGACGTGCTCGTCGGCGACGAAGCGGCCCTCGCCGTTCTTCAGCGGGACGACGATTTCCTGGCCGGCGGTGTAATCCCGGGTCCACGCGGTGCCGGCGTTCTCGATCCGCAGCTTCTGGTCGCGGCAGACGAAGTGCAGCGAGTCGTTGCGGGTGAGCGCGCCGGGCAGCAGGTGCGATTCGCACAGCACCTGGAAGCCGTTGCAGATACCGAGAACCGGCATTCCCAGCTTCGCCTGCTCGATGATGCTGTCCATCACGGGCGAGAAGCGGGAGATGGCGCCGCAGCGCAGATAGTCGCCGTAACTGAATCCGCCGGGCAGGACGACGGCGTCGACCTGGTGGAGATCCTTGTCACGGTGCCAGAGGGCGACCGGCTCGGCGCCGGCCAGGCGGACCGCGCGCTGGGCGTCGCGGTCGTCGAGGGAACCGGGGAAAGTGACGACGCCGACTCGGGTGGTCACCTGCCCTCCTCCTCGACGCGGACGGTGAAGTCCTCGATCACGGTGTTGGCGAGAAAGGTCTCGGCGGCTTCGCGGATACGGGCGAGCGCGGCGTCGTCGACCGGGCCCTCCAGCTCCAGCTCGAAGCGCTTGCCCTGGCGGACGTCGGCGATCCCGGTGAATCCGAGACGGGGCAGTGCGCGCTGCACCGCCTGTCCCTGGGGGTCGAGGATCTCCGGCTTGAGCATGACGTCGACTACGACGCGTGCCACTGGCACTCCCGGTGGTGTCTTCGTGAGGCGGGGGAACTCCAGACTACCGGGGGTTTCGGGTGACTTTGCTGGCCGGTGAGGGTGACGCGCGTAGACTCACGACCCTTACGCCACAAGGGCTCCGGCTCCCCGGACCCCCCGACGGCCACCCCATTTCGGCGGATTCGGCGGCCCGCGCGAGAACGGCCGAAGAGCACCCGAATACCGGCACTCCGGACAGATCGGCCAGCCGAGTGCACCGGGTATCCGGCACTCCGCCGAAGACACGTGAATATACGGAAAAGAAAGCCGGACTCTTCGATTTCGACCCGCTTCGGGTGCAGAATAGGGCCACCTGCCGCGGCAAGTGCTGCGTATCCGGCACGCCATCAGGCCTGCCCGTACGCACTTGGGCGAGTAGTGCACATCAGGCCACGGGAGCGCACCCCGCGCCCTTCGGCCGAATTGCCCGAGAGGATTGACACCCATGGCTCAGCGTGTAGTTGTCACGCTCTCCGACGACCTGGACGGCGGCGCCGCCGCAGAAACCGTCCACTTCGGCGTCGACGGGAAGTCGTACGAGATCGACCTGTCCCTGGACAACGCGGAAAAGCTGCGGGAGGCCCTCGCCCCGTTCGTCGCGGCCGGCCGCCGCCAGAGCCGTACCGGTAAGTCCTTCCGCCGCACCGCGCTCACCCCGGACCCGGCCGCCGTGCGCGCCTGGGCCCAGTCGCGCGGCATGGAGCTGCCCGCCCGCGGCCGCATCCCCAAGCACGTCTACGAGGCGTTCGCCGAGGCGAACTGACCCCGCCGGACCCGGTCGTCCCACCTGCCCCGAAAGGGTGGGGCGACCACCCCGACGGATGGGGTAGAGTAATCCTCGTCGCCGCAACGGAGAGATCCGAAGAGGCGGCCGGTGCCCCACCAGGCACCGTGCGGACGTGGCTCAGTTGGTAGAGCATCACCTTGCCAAGGTGAGGGTCGCGAGTTCGAATCTCGTCGTCCGCTCGCAGTGTGCGAGCACAGCACAACTCAATAGTTCCATCCTGCGGACGTGGCTCAGTTGGTAGAGCATCACCTTGCCAAGGTGAGGGTCGCGAGTTCGAATCTCGTCGTCCGCTCCAGTACGAAGGGCCCCCTCGATCGAGGGGGCCCTTCGGCATTCCCCCGCGCAGGCCCGTGCGGATCTCCGGCCGGTCCCACCGCGGCTTGTCCCGGGCTTGCCCACGGCTTGCCCGGCGCTTTCCCGTCCGGCTCCCGCCGATGACATTTGTCATCGCCGATCCGTGGATCCGCACCCCGTTCCCATGAGACCGCGCACTGCCCGCGGCCCCCGGGCGGCGGAAGGCTTGAGCCATGGAAACGAGCCGGCCGCGCACCGCGAGCGATCATGTGATCGAGGTCACCGACCTCCACCGCCACTACGGTTCCGGCAACGCCGGCTACCACGCGGTACGCGGCCTCGACCTGACCGTCGGCCGCGGCGAGCTGTTCGCGCTGCTCGGCACCAACGGGGCCGGCAAGACCTCCACCATGGAGCTGATC
This sequence comes from Kitasatospora sp. NPDC059327, assembly GCF_042752535.1. Classification (NCBI taxonomy): domain Bacteria; kingdom Bacillati; phylum Actinomycetota; class Actinomycetes; order Kitasatosporales; family Streptomycetaceae; genus Kitasatospora; species Kitasatospora sp. NPDC059327. Next base: position 196,732 of record NZ_JBHYYB010000006.1, read on the forward strand.
GAGGGCCTCGCCGCCCCCACCACCGGCGCGGTCCGCGTCCTCGGCCACGACCCGTACCGCGAGCGCGCCGACCTCCGCCCCCGGATCGGCATCATGCTCCAGGAGGGCGGCTTCCCCGGGGACCTCACCGTCGCCGAGACCGGCCGCAGCTGGGCCGGGATGACCAGCGGCGCCCGCCCGTTGGAGGAGGCACTGGAGCTGGTCGGCCTGGCCGACCGCCGGGGTGTCCGGGTCAAGCAGCTCTCCGGCGGCGAGCGCCGCCGGCTCGACCTCGCGATGGCCCTGCTCGGCCGGCCCGAGGTGCTCTTCCTGGACGAGCCCAGCACCGGGCTGGACCCCGAGGCCCGCGCCGCCGTCTGGCGCCTGGTCCGCGAACTGCGCGCCCAGGGCACCACGGTGCTGCTCACCACGCACTACCTGGAGGAGGCCGAGGAGCTGGCCGACCGCCTGGCCATCATGCACCGCGGCCGGATCGTCACCGCCGGCACCGTGGCCGAGGTCATCGCCGGCCGCCCCTCCCGGATCAGCTTCGAACTCCCCGAGTTCACCGGAGCCTCCCTCCCGCCGCTGGCCGGGGCCACCCTGGTCGCGGACGGCCGGCGGATCACCGTGCAGACCGGGCAGCTCCAGGCCACCCTCACCGACCTGCTCGGCTGGGCCGCCCGGCACGGCATCGCGCTCGGCGCGCTCGACGCCCGCAGTGCCTCGCTGGAGGAGGCCTTCCTCGCGATCGCCTCCGAGGCCGCGCACCAGCCCCCGGCCGACGCCCCCGCCGCTCCCTCCGCCCGCCGCCGCCTGATCGGACTTTCCCGATGACCACCGCCACCGCCCGCACCGCCACCGGCACGCAGAGCTCCGGCGGCCCCCGGAGCACCACCGGCCGCCGGCTGCTCGCCCTCGGCCGGGCCGAAGGCACCCTGCTGCTGCGCAACCGGACGGCGCTGTTCACCGCCCTGCTGCTGCCGCTGCTGCTGATCGGCGGGCTGAAGAGCGTGCTCGACCAGCAGGCCGAGACCAACCCGGGCCTCGACGTCGACTCCCTGCTGGTCAACGGGGCGGTCGGGATGGTGCTGGCCTTCGTCGTCTACTACAACCTGACCGCGGCCTACGTGGCCCGCCGCGGCGAGCTGGTGCTGAAGCGACTGCGCACCGGGGAGGCCCGGGACATCGAGATCCTGGCCGGCACCGCGGTGCCCTCGGTCGGCCTGGCCCTGCTGATGTGCCTGGTGGTCGCCGTCGGCGGCGCCGCCGCCCTGGACCTGCGCGCACCGGTGAACCCGCTGCTGATGGCCGCCGGGCTGGTGCTGGCGATCGGCACCCTGATCGCACTGGCCGCCGTCTCCAGCGCCTTCACCAAGACGGTCGAGAGCGCCGGCATCACCACCATGCCCGTCCTGCTGCTCTCCCAGTTCGGCTCCGGCCTGTTCGTCCCGCTGGAGGTCATGCCCGACCGGATGGCCGACGTCTGCCGGCTGCTGCCCACCACCCCGGCCTTCCAGCTGATCCGCCTCGGCTGGTTCGGCACCGACGGCTCCGCCGCCGCCACCGGCTTCGCCGGCACCTGGGCCACCGCCGCCCCGCACCTGGTCACCGGAACGGTCTGGCTCGCCCTGGCCGCCTGGGGCGCCGTGCGCTACTTCCGCTGGGAACCCCGCCGCTGAACCGGCCCCGGACACCCGCTCCCCCACCGGACCGCGCCCCCACCTGATAGGAAGAGCGCAACACGATCATGATCGAAGGGGGAGCGGGAGAGATGGCCGTCCTGACGCCGAGGCGTCGCTGGAAGGGGTACAGCAAACCCCAGCGCACCGAGCTCTACCTCCGCTGGTCGCTCTACCTCGTCCCGCTGATGATGCTCGCGCTGATCGTGCTGGCCACCACCGCCCAGACCGGCCGGCCGGACGCCGACGACAGCGCCCGGGTCTGCCTGGTCGTCGGCCTGGCCGTCACCCTGCTCACCCTCCGGGCCCTGCGCACCTCGCTCGACCACTACCTGAAGCGGCCCACCGACCACCTGCGCTGGCTCGTCGCCCTGGCCGCCGTGACGGTGGCCGGCTGCTGGGCCGTCCTGCTGCTCGGCCCGGCCGACGGCGGACCGGGGAGCCCGGACGCACCACCGTTCACCACCGTGGTCGTCTCCGCCCTGCTGTCCACCGCCTTCTGCCCGGCGAGCGTGGGCCTGCGGACGCGCTGGGCCTGCCTCGCCGGGTTGTCGACCCAGCTCCTGGTCGCCCCCGCGGCCCTGATGGCCGGGCTCGGCGCCCCGACGACGACCGGTCTGCTGGTCGGCAACCTGGTCGGGTTCGCCTTCATCGGCTTCAGCTGCCGCAGCTTCGCCTGGCTGCAGTCGGTCGTCTGGGAGCTCGACACCGCCCGGGAGGCCCAGGCCCGGCTGGCCGTCGCCGAGGAGCGGCTGCGGTTCTCCCGGGACCTGCACGACGTGATGGGCCGCAACCTCACCACCATCGCGCTGAAGAGCGAACTCGCCGTCCAACTGGCCCGCCGGGGCCGGCCGGAGGCCGCCGACCAGATGACCGAGGTGCAGCGGATCGCGCAGGAGTCCCAGCGCGAGGTCCGGGACGTGGTCCGCGGCTACCGCACGGCGGACCTGCACGCCGAGGCCATCGGCGCCCGCGCCGTCCTGCGCGCCGCCGACGTGGCCTGCGAGATCGACCTGGGCGAGGACGCCGACGAACTCCCGCTGCCGGTGCAGTCGGTGCTCGGCTGGGTGATCCGCGAGGCCACCACCAACGTGCTGCGCCACAGCGAGGCCGGCCGCTGCTCGATCCGGCTGCGGCGCGAGGACGGCCGGGCGGTGCTGGAGCTGGAGAATGACGGGGTACCGGCCGTGCCGCTGCCGTCCCAGGGCGGCGGGACGGGCCTGCGCGGACTGCGCGAGCGCCTCGCCGTCCACGACGGCGAGCTGACCGTCCCGGACGTCGGTCCGGGCCGGTTCCGGATGTTCGCCAGCGTCCCGCTCTGACCCCGCCGGGCCCGGGCCGCCATCGAGCGGGACCCGGCCCCGACCGACCACCGCTCCCGTCCGGAAGAAGGCCCCCGATGACCGACCCCGCCCCCGTGCGCGTCCTGCTCGCCGACGACGAGCACCTGATCCGGGGGGCGCTGGCCGCGCTGCTCTCCCTGGAGGAGGACATCACCGTGGTCGCCCAGGCCGCCTCCGGGCCGGAGGCGGTGGCGATGGCGAAGGCGCACCGCCCGGACATCGCGGTGCTGGACCTCCAGATGCCCGGGCTGGACGGCATCGAGGTGGCCACCGAGCTGCGCCGGCTGCTGCCGGACTGCCGGTCCATGATCGTCACCGGGCACGGCCGCCCGGGCTACCTGAAGCGCGCGCTGGAGGTCGGGGTGCGCGGCTTCCTGCCGAAGACCGTCTCCGCGGCGGACCTCGCCGGGATCATCCGCACGGTGCGCGCGGGCGGCCGGTACGTGGACCCGGAGCTGGCCGCGGACGCGATCAGCGCGGGAGAGACACCGCTGACCCCGCGCGAGACGGACGTGCTGGAACTGGCCGCCGACGGCACCTCGATCGCCGAGATCGCCGAGCGGGCCGCGCTCTCCCAGGGCACGGTCCGCAACTACCTCTCCTCGGCCGCCGGCAAGCTGGGCGCCGAGAACCGCCACGCGGCGGTGCGGATCGCCCGCGAGCACGGCTGGATCTGAGACCTGCCCGGTCCCGGTCCGGCCGCGCCCGCGGACGTCCGAAGGCTCAGGCCCAGGAGGTGCCGGTCAGGCGCTCGTACACCTCGATGTACCTGGCCCTGGTCTGCTCGACGATCTCGGCCGGCAGCTCCGGCGGCGGCTGCTCGCCGGCCCGGTCCCAGCCGGAGGCCGGCGAGACCAGCCAGTCGCGGATGAGCTGCTTGTCGAAGGACGGCTGCGAGCGGCCGGGCTGCCACTCGTCGGCGGGCCAGAAGCGGGAGGAGTCCGGGGTGAGCACCTCGTCGCCGATCAGCAGCTCGCCGTCGGCCAGGCCGAACTCGAACTTGGTGTCGGCCAGGATGATGCCGCGCGCGCGGGCGATGTCCCGGGCCCGGGCGTAGACGTCGAGGGTGGTGCGGCGCAGCCGGGAGGCGAGCTCGGCGCCGATCCGGCGGGCGGTCTCCTCGTAGGAGACGTTCTCGTCGTGCTCACCGACCTCGGCCTTGAGCGCGGGGGTGTAGATCGGGGCGGGCAGCTCGGAACTGTTCACCAGGCCCTCGGGCAGCGCGATGCCGCAGACCGTGCGGTCGGCCTCGTACTCCGTCAGGCCGGAACCGGCGAGGTAGCCGCGGGCCACGCACTCGACCGGGACCATCTCCAGGCTGCGGCAGACCAGCGTGCGGCCCTTCCAGTCGGCGGGGGCGCCGGCCGGGATCTCGGTGGAGATCACGTGGTTGGGCACGATGTCGGCGATCCGCTCGAACCACCACAGCGAGAGCTGGGTGAGGACCCGGCCCTTGTCGGGGATCTCGTTGGGCAGCACCCAGTCGTGCGCCGACATGCGGTCGCTGGCGACCATCACGAGGTCGCCCGACTCGGCGCGGTAGAGGTCGCGCACCTTGCCGGTGTGCAGGTGGACCAGGCCGGGCACCTGGACCGGCTCGGGCTTGGTGACAAATCCGCTCAAGGTCGTCTCAGTCCTCAGGGGTCGTTCGCGGGCGTGGGGCGCGAAAGGGGAGGTCAGTGGACCCGAGTCTGTCATGACCGCCCACCCGGACCCCGCCCGGGCGGCCTCAGCCGTTCTTGCAGAGGCGGTCGAGCAGATTGGCGGTGGCCCGCTGGATCCGCTCGTCGGTGAGGCCGGGCCGGTCCAGCGCGGGTGACCAGGCGAACGTCCCGGCGGCGAACACGTACGCGCCGCTCGGCGCCCGGTACAGCGAGGTCTCCTGGTAGCGGGTGCGGCCGGCGAGATCGCGGTACGGGGAGTGCGCGAGCAGCACCCGCTCGGTGTGCTGGGGCAGCGCCACCTTGGGGTAGTAGCGGTCGGCCTCGCCGGCGACCAGGCCGGGCAGCTCGTCGCCCTCCTGGACGCCGGTGCCGTCCCAGAGCCAGTGCGTGGTGTGCCGGGCGACCAGCGGGACGGGCGAGGCGACCCGGCCGGAGTACTGCACGCCGAGCAGGTGCTGCTCCGGCTCGCCGGCGTCCCGCCAGAGCGCGCTGGCGGCACCGCTCACCCCGGTGGCCGGGCTGCCGGGCTCGACCTTCTGCCGTTTGCGGCAGTTGAGCAGCCGGTTGGGCTCACCGGACGGCGCGGCGCTCAGTTCGACCCGCCAGTACATGGTGTTGGCGGACAGGAAGACCAGCGAGGTACCGCCGTCGCGGGCCCGCTCGACCGTCCGGCGCATCGGCTCGGACCAGTACTCGTCGTGGCCGGGGAAGATCAGCGCCCGGTGCCGGGCCGGGTCGACCAGACCGGCGTGCAGGTCGGTGGCGGTGGCGTAGGAGAGGTCGTAGCCGTAGCGCTCGGCCCAGCGGATGAAGTCGTAGGCGTGGCCGACGTGCAGCGGCAGTCCGGCGGTGGCGTGCGGGCGGTCGAAGGAGACGGTGACGGCCGCCTCCGGCTCGCCGACCAGCCGGCCCCGGCCGTCCCAGGCGTGGTAGAGGCTGGCACCGCTGCGACCGTCCTCGGGGAAGAGGTTGTAGGCCTGCCAGGTCACGTCCGGGATCACCAGGAGCAGTTCGGCGGCGTGCGCCTGGTCCTCGAAGTCCCGCACCGTGAAGGGGATGTGGCTGCGGTGCAGCATGTCCGCGGTGGTCAGCACGGCGACGTAGGCGCCGGGCCGCCAGTGGGTGGGGATCTGCAGCCGCCAGGAGTGCCACCAGTGGTGGCAGGAGACCGTCCGGCCGGCCACCAGCGGCGCGGGCTGGGCCAGCCCGGCGATCAACGGACTGGACGTCATGTGGTGCGCGCCGTCACCGCCGTAGTGGCCGATCCGGAAGACGTCGACGGTGAACTCGCGGGGCGGGTTGACGGTGACCCGGAGGTCCACCGCGCCGCCGGGGCGGACCACGCCGGCCGAGGCGAAGCCCTTGATCTGCTGCACCACGTCGTTGGCGCCCTGCGGGGTGCCGACCGAGGGCTTGGGTCTGGTGCCGCCGGCCAGCGGCTGCTGGCCCGGCGCGTCCACCGAGACGTACCAGGGGACGGCGCCCTCGGCTCCGGCCAGGTACTGGTCCGGGCTGCGCAGCCAGGGCAGCGGGCCCTGGCCGAAGGGGTCGGAGACGCTGTACGCGTGCGTTCCGGACTCCCAGCGGCGGTTGAGTTCCGTCCCCACGCGCCCCTCCCACAGATGCACCCTCCGCCGGTTGGCACGTGCCTCCCGGATGTGCGTGCGGTCTAATACACCACAGAGTGCTGGCGCTGCGTCACCCCACGGTAGCAACTCGTGTCTGAGAATCTTCCGGGCCGACCCCGGGAGGGGCTCCGGCCTGGGAAGACCTGCCGCGGGCGGCCGGCCCGGGGGCGCGAGCGGCGATGCCGAGCGCCCTCCGGGTTCAGAGCCGGACCGGTTTCTCCAGCCGGACGTCGGCGGCGTCCAGCCAGGCCCGCAGCGGGCCGTCCTGGCCCTGCTCGACGGCCTGGGCGACCGGCTCGGCCAGATCGGTGCGACGCACCCCGCCGATCAGCAGCACCGGGCCGTCCAGCCAGTCCAGACCGGGGGTGGCCCCGGCGGTGTCGACGGCGGCGCAGCAGACCATCGCGGTGACGTGGTCGACCAGGAGGTCCCGACCGGTGCGGACGGGTTCGAGCAGCGGGGCGGGGGCCGCGGTGCCGGCCGGCCGGGTGGTGAGCGCGGCGGCCAGTTGCTCGCCGCCGCCCTCGGCGAGCCGGCCCAGCAGCCTGGTCACCGTCGGGGCGCCGGGGCGGGCCTGCGGGGCGAGCCGGTCCAGCGCGGACTGCAGCGCGGTGGCACGGGCCCGCCAGCCGGCGTCCACCACCTCGGCCGGGTAGTCGGCCCAGTCCACCTCGCGCCAGGCGCCGGAGGCGGGCCGGCCGAAGAACAGCTCGGCGGCGAGCAGGGAGACCGCCTCGTCCACCGTGCCGGGCTCCTCCAGCAGGTCGCAGGCGGGGCGGTCGCCGAGCCGGCTGCTGTACCCGTCGGCCAGGCGGTCGCGCCGGGACAGCTCGGTGAGCGCGGCCACCACCCCGGCGTTGAGGTGCGCGGGGTGCCGGCCGAGCCGCCAGGCGGGCAGCGCGACCCGGGTGAGCAGCCGGTCCCAGCCGGCGTAGGCCAGGCCGACCTGCTCCTGGGCCGCGATCCGCAGCCCGTAGTCGACCGCGCGGGCCTGTTCGGAGGCCCAGCCCGCGACGGCCCGCTCCAGCTCCGCCGAGTGCGCCCGGCAGGCGGCGAGCAGCCGGCGGGTGATCCGGTCGGTCAGCGCGGCCGGGCCGCGGCGCCCGCGGGGTGCGGGCGGCGCGGGGGCGCCGACCACACCGGGCACCGGGGTGTCGTCCAGGCTCGCGTCCAGGCCGCGCAGGAAGCGGCGGGCCGCGGCGATGTCGGGGTCGGCGGCGGCCGCGGTGCCGGCCACCACCGGGGCGAGCAGGGCACGCAGCTCGCCGGCCCGCATCCACCACAGGAACGGCGAACCGATCACCAGCATCGGCGCGGCGGTCTCCTGGGCCCGACGGGGCGGGCGGCGCGCACCGGCCGGAGGGGCCGGCGGGACGTCCTCCAGCCAGCTGTCGCAGTCCGGGGTGAGGGCGATCGCGGAGGGTGCGGGCACCTCCAGCCGGTCGGCCAGCTCGTCGATCAGCCGGTACAGCTCGGGCGCCTGGGCCCGGTCGAGCGGGACCACCGGGGTCTGCGGCGGGACGGCCCGGCGGTGGGCCCGGGCGGCCAGGCCCGCGACCAGCAGGGTGACGGCGGCCACCGCGCAGACCACCCAGCGGACGGCGTCCCAGCCGGCGGCGTCGGGGGCGCCGGGCGCGCCGATCCGGCCGGTGATCCGGCCCGCGAGCAGGACCGCCGCGGCGGCGGCGGGCAGTGCGGCGGCGGCCAGGGCGATGCCCCGGACCCGCAGGACCGCGTGGGCGTGAGCGCGCGCGGTGTCGACAGCGGCCATACGGTGCGGCACCCCCTTCGGAGCCCTCGGGCACCCGGCGACGGGACCCTGAGCCGACTCGAAACGATCAGTTCCGACCGGGAATCGGCGGCGTCCGATCCCGGCAGTACATGCTGTGTGGCGCTTCTGACATTCTTGACGCCCTTGTCCGGGTGGGTGTTCCGGATCGCCCCGGTTTCCACTCGTCCCGGTGACGGTGCCCGAATTCCGGACGACCGTGCCGGGCGCCGTGCGAAGCGGCCCGGGCGTGCCGGTCCGGCCGGACGCCGTCCAGCATCCCCCCGCACGACCGCCGCTACCCGGCGCGGCCGCGAGCGGCACGGCCCACGGTGCTGCGGACCAGCGCACCATAAGGCCGGGCAGCGGGTTGCGTCAGCCGGATGCGGCCGCTGTCACTCGATGGGCTGGATTCCGGCCGCCGAACGGTGCGGTGGCCTCGGAGACCGCTCCCCTGCCCGCACCCCCGAAACGCCGCGGGGCGCTGCGTCCATGGGGGTTGTTTCCCCTTGGACGCAGCGCCCCGGAGCGCGGCGAAACCGCCTGCTACCGCGCGGCCTTGAGCGCGATGTCGGTGCGGTGCTGACCACCCTTGAGGCTGATCCGGTCCACCGCCGCGTACGCCCGGCCGCGCGCCTCGGCGAGGTCGGTGCCGGTGGCGGTCACGGACAGCACCCGGCCGCCGGCGCTGAGCACCCGGCCGTCCTCGTCCGCCCTGGTCCCCGCGTGCAGGACGAACGCGGTGCCGTCGGCGGCCTCGGCGTCCGCCAGGCCCTCGATCACGTCACCGGTGCGCGGCGCCGCCGGGTAGCCCTCGGAGGCGATCACCACGGTGACGGCGGCGCCGTCGTCCCAGCGCAGCGGCTCCAGCTGGTCCAGCGCACCGGTGGCGCTGGAGTGCAGGACGGCCGCCAGCGGGGTGCGCAGCCGGGCCAGCACGACCTGGGTCTCCGGGTCGCCGAAGCGGGCGTTGAACTCGATCACCCGGGTGCCGCGCGAGGTCAGCGCCAGGCCCGCGTAGAGCAGGCCGGAGAACTCGGTGCCCCGGCGGCGCAGCTCGTCCACGGTGGGCTGCAGGACGGTCTCCAGGACCTCCTCGACCAGGCCCTCGGGGGCCCACGGCAGCGGCGAGTAGGCACCCATGCCGCCGGTGTTCGGGCCCTCGTCGCCGTCCAGCGCGCGCTTGAAGTCCTGCGCGGGCTGGAGCGGGAGGACGGTGGTGCCGTCGGTGATCGCGAACAGCGAGACCTCGGGGCCGTCGAGGTACTCCTCGATGACCACGCGCTCGCAGGAGGCGGCGTGGGCCAGCGCGGCCTCGCGGTCGGAGGTGACCACGACGCCCTTGCCGGCCGCCAGGCCGTCGTCCTTGACCACGTACGGCGCGCCGAAGGCGTCCAGCGCCTCGGCGGCCTCGGCCGGGGTCGTGCAGACGTAGGAGCGGGCGGTGGGCACCCCGGCGGCGGCCATGACGTCCTTGGCGAACGCCTTGGAGCCCTCCAGCCGGGCGGCCTTCCCGGACGGGCCGAAGACCGGGATGCCGGCCGCGCGCACGGCGTCGGAGACGCCCGCGACCAGCGGGGCCTCCGGGCCGACCACGACCAGGTCGGCGTCGAGCCGCCGGGCGAGCGCAGTGACCTGCGCACCGTCCAGCTGGTCGACGGGGTGGACCGTCGCCACCTGCGCGATCCCGGCGTTGCCCGGGGCGCAGTGCAGCTCGGTCACGGCGGAATCTTGGGACAGAGAGCGGCACAGGGCGTGTTCGCGGGCGCCGCCGCCGATGACGAGGACCTTCACGGTTGGCAAGGGTAGTCGGTGGCCGGTTCGCGTCGCCCTCCGGTCCCGTCGGAACCTCCGGCCGAAGCCGTCCGTACGCCTCCGGTGCCGGAGGATCCTCCAGGCCGCGGCCCGGGAGGCGCGCCCCGGGTGTCCGGGTCAGGACAGCGGGTCACCGGGGCCTCGCTCGGACGGGTGAAATCTCGCCGACCGCCGCAACCCGCCCACCTCGGCATCCGGCGGTCGAATCCGGTAACGATCATTGGTGAAGCGCCCCCACGGTCAGCCATTTGGCGGTAAGAAAGGGCTGATGGACAACCACCGGCCACCGGCCGGACCGGCCTCCCCGGGCACCCACACCCGCCCGGGGGCGCCGGGTGTTCCGATGCGTCATCCGGCGTTTCACGGCCCGTCAGGTCGCGGACCTGTCGGGAGGACGCGACGGTCAGACCCAGCAGTCCGCCCGCCACAGGGAGCCCCACAGGTGAGCCAGCCGGAAATGCAGCCCGAGGAGAGTGCCTGGGGCAAGGAGATCGGCGAGGAGGACCAGCCCGTCGCCGCAGTCGTGCCGCGGGCCTCCACCCGCCGCCGGGCCGATCTGAGCGCCCGCCAGTTCCCCCTCGGGGACTGGGGCGAGCCCGCCGAGCGGCTGGAGGAGCTCTACCGCTGGTCCGAGGAGCGGGCGGTGGAGGCGATCGACTGGTACCGCCGGGACCGGGTCTGGAAGCGCCGCTGGGCGCGGCTGCTGAGGTTCGGCACCGCCGGCTTCGCGGTCGGCGGCGTCACCGCCCCGCTGGTGGACCTCACCGGCACCGTGGCGAACGCGACCGGCTGGGGCTACGTCGGCCTGGCGCTCGCCGCGGCCTGCTACGGCGCGGACCGGGCGTTCGGACTGACCTCCGGCTGGATGCGGGACGTCTCCACCGCGCAGGCGCTGCAACGGCGCCTGGAGGCCTTCCAGTTCGACTGGGCCTCGGAGTGCGTGCGGGAGGTGCTGGGTCCCACCGAGGGCACCGCGGGCGAGGCGGCCGAGCGCTGTCTCGGGGTGCTGCGGCGGTTCTGCGAGGACGTCTCGGACATGGTCCGCACCGAGACCTCGGAGTGGATGCTGGAGTTCCGGGCGGGCATGACCCAGCTGCCCACCCAGGCCTCGGGCAGCTGGGGCGGCCGGAGCGAGTCGGGCATCGGCGCCCAGGTGCGGATCCTGCCGCCGCCGGGAACCCGGCCCACCATGCCGCGCCAGCGCCCGCCGGAGGGCCCGCTGCGGTAGCCGGGCCCGGGCGGAGGCGCCCGGCCCCGCGGACGCGGAGACACCTCGCGGGCGCGGAGACGACCCGGAAACGCGGAGCGCTCGGAGCGCTCGGGCCGCTCCGGGGCTCAGGCGAAGACGATCATCGATCCCTGGGTGAGGCTGCGGGTGGCCGCCGCGTACAGGCCCGCCCAGGCGTGCCGCTCCCGGGCGAACGGGTGCAGGTCGTCCAGCGGCGGGCCGAACGGCTGCTCCAGACCGGTCGGGCCGAGCGGCCTGGTCGGGTCCGGCGGGTTGAGCGGGTCGATGCCCAGCGCCGGTGCGACGGCCTGGAGTTCGCGCAGCAGCCCGTGGCTGGAGCCCAGCGGGCCGCCCGAGGCGAGCAGCGCGTCGTCCACCAGCGGCACCGCGAACTCGATCGGCACGTACGCCCCGGCGTGGTCGAAGTGCCAGACCAGGTGCGAGTGTTCCGCGCTGCTCTCGAACATCTCCAGCAGCTGCTCGTAGTCGCCGCCGAGGGCGTCCACCGGCGTGATGTCGAGGCCGGTCAGGCCCAGCAGGTAGGCGCGGCGCAGGAAGTGCAGCGAGTCGTAGTCGAAGGCGGCTATCGGCTCGACCGCCCCGCTTATCCCCGGGACGTACTGGTAGACCGGCACCTCGGGCAACCCGTGCGCGGTCAACACGGCGTTGTAGAGCGCGAGATCGTCCCGGAAGGGATTGTCAGGGCTGTGGCTCAGCACGTCCACGAGCGGGACGAGCCAGAGGTCGCAGGCCATGGCCGGCTCTTCCTCTCCGGGCGGCGGAGTCGCCCGCGTGGGCGGGCGACGGATGGACGGGTCGGTGTCCGGACAGTCGGTGCGGGAACCGCCCGGGACGACGACCGCCCACCCTACCGGCCCGGCGCGCGGTGCGGGCCGGGCCGTCCCTCGGGCAGTTGGCCGGCCGACGGGTCGGCGTACCGGCGGCCGAAGCGCCCGTAGGCCGCCGTGCGGGGCTGCGGCACCAGGCCGAGGCCGAGGCCCAGTTCGCGGCCGAGCTCCCGGCCCAGCTCGCGCTCCCGGCCGCGGCCGGTCTCCGGGGCCCGGAGCGGCTCCGGCGGACGGGCGGTGGCGGCGCCGGACGCCTCGTCCCGGGCCGCGGCCGCCGCCTCCGAGCCCGGCGGCGCCGGAGACACCGGAGACACCGGGGGCGCCGGGTCGCCGACCGACACCGACGGACCGGCCGCCGGGGCGGAGGACGCCGGGGCGGCCGCGAACGGACCGGACGACGGACCGGCCGCGAACGGACCGGACGACGCGGGCGCGGGCGCCGGGTCGAGCCCGGCGGCCAGCAGCGACAGCACGCCCACCGACTCCACCGGCTCTCCGGTCAGCCCGGCCAGCACCCGCACCGTGAACAGGTTGTACTCGCAGACGATCCGGTGCGCGCCCGCGAGGTCCTGCCGCTCGATCGCGTCGACCAGCTCGACGTGGCGGTCCCAGCAGACCCCGCCCAGCGTCGGCATCGCCCGCAGATAGGGCGCGGCGAACATCCAGGACTGCACCCGCAGCCAGTCCAGGTAGTCCCCGATCCGGCGGTTCCCGAGCAGCCCGGCGACCTCCTGCCAGAACCGGCGGTCGCAGCCGACCATCACGTCCAGGTTCCCCGCCCGGACCGCCCGGACCGCCGCGTCCGCCCGGCGGCGCAGCGAGGGCAGCCGGCTGACGTCCGGCGCGTCGGCGCGCACCGCGAGCTGGCGGAAACAGCTGTCGGTGAGCAGCACCCGGGACTCGAAGATCTCCAGGAAGTCGGCCCAGCCGAACTCGGGGACGGTGAACCCCCGGTGGTGCTCGGCCCGGAGCAGCCCCTGCGCCCCCAGGTCCACCAGCGCCTCGCGGGCCGGGGTCGCGGAGACTCCGTACAGCTCGGCGATCTCCTTGACGGTGAAGTTGCGGCCGGCTGCCAGCCGGCCGGCCATCATCTCCTCGCGCAGCGCGCCGGCGATCTGCTCGCGCAGGCTGTTGCGCCGGATCACGGGGCTGGTGCCGCCTGCGCCGGTGCCGGACATGCGCGCGACCTCCTCGGGCAGGCTCGACGGTCTGCCTCGGGACAGGCCGGCTGAAGAACGGCTGGTAACACGACGAAGGCTCATCTTCTCAAAAATGCCGCCGTCCTGTACAAGCCCTCCCGTATGCCCCGGAAAGCCACGCTCAGCCGCCGCCCGGCGTCACCGCTGCACCGGTGCCGGGATGCCCAGCAGCCGGTCCCGGTGCACCGGGAACTCGGCCCGGGCCCGGGCCACCTCCGCCGGGTCGAACTCCACCGTCAACACCTCCTCGCCCGCACCCGCCTCGGCCAGCACCCGGCCCCACGGGTCCACCACGATGCTGTGGCCGGCCTGCTCGACCCCGCCGTGCGTCCCGGCGGTGTTGCAGGCCAGCACGTAGGCCTGCTCCTCGACCGCGCGGGCCCGGCTCAGCAGCGTCCAGTGCTCGCGCCGCCGCGCCGGCCAGGCGGCCGGGACCACCAACAGCTGCGCGCCGGCGTCCAGCAGCGCCCGGAACAGCTCGGGGAACCGCAGGTCGTAGCAGGTCGCCAGACCGAGCGTGGCGAAGTCGGTGGCGGCGGTGACGATCTCCTGCCCGGCGCCCATCACCACCGCCTCACCGCTGTCGAAGCCGAAGCGGTGGATCTTGCGGTAGGTGTGCACCAGCTCGCCGTCCGGGGCGAACAGCAGCGAGGTGTTGTAGATCGGCCCGTCCGGGTCGCGTTCGACGATCGACCCGGCGTGCAGCCAGACCCCGGCCGCCTTCGCGGCGGCGGCCATCGCGTCGGAGGTGGGCCCGTCCAGTGACTCGGCGCCGTCCGACCAGAGGTCGTACGCGAAACCGCCCAGTGCCCACAGCTCCGGCAGGACGACCAGATCGGCGCCCCGCTGGGCCCGGACCAGGGCCGCCGCCCGGGCCCGCCGCTCGGCGGGCGGCTCGGCGTCGGAGACCGCGAGTTGGATCAATGAAGCGCGCACAGTACCACCGTCCACGGCAAGAGTCCTACGATCGTCACTCGAAAGCGCTGCCCAGTTCTCACCCGGCAGCGTAACGTGCGGTTAGCGTGTGTGCCCGGAAGCCGGACTTTCCGTCCGACCCCGAACCAGGGCGCGCGTGGCAAGGCAGCTGACGGAGGGCCGGAGATTCCCGTGACGGACAACCAGACCGTGCAGGCTTACACCGAGGCGTGGACCCAGTCCATCGAATCGATATCGGAGCTGGTGGCCCCACTTCCGGAGGGCTCCTGGAACCGGGCCACCGAGTGCCCCGGCTGGTCCGTCCGGGATGTCGTCTCGCACGTCATCGCCGTCGAGTCCGAACTGCTGGGCGACCCCCGCCCGATCCACTCGCTGCCCCGCGACCTGCGCCACGTCACCACCGAGTTCGCCCGCTACATCGAGCTGCCGGTCGACAAGCGCCGCTGCCACACCGCGCTGGAGATGACCGGCGAGCTGGAGTACACGATCATCCGGCGCTCGCGCGCGCTGCGCAACGCCAAGCAGACCCCCTCCGAAGGGATCCGCTTCCCGGCCGGACCGCTCAGCCGCGACGTGCCGTACCACGAGCTGCTGCGCCACCGGGCCTTCGACGTCTGGGTTCACGAGCAGGACCTCCGCCGGGCCCTCGACGAGCCGGGCAACCTGGCCTCGCCCGCCGCGCTGCTCGCCCGGGACGTGCTGCTGGAGGGCCTGCCCAAGGCGGTCGCCCACCGGGCCGGCGCCCCGGCCGGGACGACCCTGGTGGTGGACGTCACCGGCCCGGTCGAGTTCCTGCGCACCGTCCGGGTGGACGCCGCCGGCCGCGGCACGGTGGACGAGTCGATCAGCCTGGCGCCCGACGTCCAGCTCACGCTGGACTGGGAGACGTACGTCCGGCTCGCCTGCGGGCGGGGCCGGCCGGGCCCGGTCGGTGTCGAGGGCGACCGGGAGCTGGCCTCGCGGGTGCTGGCCAACTTCGCCGTCACGGCCTGACCGGCCCCGCCCCGGGCCCGACGGTGCCGGGGCGGCCCGGGGCGGCCCGGGGCCGGTCGTCAGGCCGTCGCGTCCCGTTCCCGCTCGGCGACCTTGCGCCGCAGCCGCAGGATCATCAGGGTGCCCGCCGCCAGCGGCACGTAGAGCCAGCAGAAGGCCCAGCGGAAGGCCCCGGCGGAGTAGGTGTCGGTGCCGGCCGGGGTGAGGACGTCCAGGATGACGCCGATGCCGAACAGGGTGATCATCGTGCCGATGAAGCCGCCCATGTTGACGATCCCGGAGGCGGTGCCCAGCCGTTCCACGGGGTTGCGCGCACGGGCGTAGTCCAGGCCGACCAGTGAGGCCGGACCGTTGCTGCCCATCACCAGGATGATGCCGACCAGCAGCCAGGCCGGCGGGTGACCGCCGGGCCAGGCCAGCACGAGCGCCCAGCCGAGCGCGGTGGCGCCGACGACGGTGAGCACGATCGGCATCCGGGCCTTGGCGGTGCGCGACAGCACCCGGCCGAACAGGAAGCCGAAGGACATGTTGGCGAGCACCAGCAGGGTGAGCAGTCCGCCCGCCCCGGTGCGCGACATGCCCTGGGCCTCCACCAGGTAGGGCAGGCCCCAGAGCAGGCCGAAGGCGTTGCCGGGGAACTGGGTGGTGAAGTGCACCCAGAGTCCGAGCCTGGTGCCGGGCTCGGACCACGCCTGCCGGACCTGCCGCCCGACGCCGGGCCGGGACGCCACCGGGCCGGGCCCGACGGGCAGCGGCCCGGGCACGGGCACCGGCGCGGGCGCCTCCCGCAGGAAGAGCGCCACCAGGGCGAACACCGCGACGCCGAGCAGGGCGATCGCGGTGAAGGTCGGCGTCCAGCCCTCGCGGTGCAGGGCGTCGGCGAGGACGACGGTGGTGACCAGGTTGCCGCCCATCCCGGCGAGGCCGGTCAGCTGGGCGACGAACGGGTTCTTCGCGGCCGGGAACCACCGCGCGGCGATCCGCAGCACGCTGATGAAGGTCATCGCGTCGCCGCAGCCCAGCACCGCCCGGGAGGCCAGCGCCGGGGCGAAGGAGGAGGAGAACGCGAAGGCGAGCTGCCCGAGGCTGAGCAGCAGGACGCCGAGCAGCAGCACCCGGCGCGGGCCGAAGCGGTCGACCAGCAGGCCCACCGGGATCTGCATCGCCGCGTAGACCAGCACCTGGAGGATCGAGAAGGTGGAGAGCGCGGAGGCGCCGATCGCGAAGCGGTCGGCGGCGTCCAACCCGGCCACGCCCAGGCTGGTCCGGTGGATCACCGCGAGGACGTAGACGCTGACGCCGACGGACCAGGCCAGCCAGGCGGCGCGGCCGCCGGGGGGTGGCGGGAGCGCGGCGGCCACCCCTGCCGAGGGGGCGGCCGGGGGCGTCGGCCCGGTGCTGGACCGGGGAGCGGGGACGGACAGGGGGCGGGCTGAACGGGCGGGCTCCACGGACATAGTGTCCCCAGATTAGTCATCCCATCATTCGACCCTCAGCCCGGGGTGACGGGGGGATCGGGCACGAACCACCTCAGCCGGTGAGCGTCCAGGAGACCGACCTGGTCATGTACCGGTCGCGGAAGGCCTCGTCGCGGACCCAGTCGGTGGTGTCCCGGACGGTGGCCGTCACGGTGGCGCTCTCCCCCGGGAGCAGGTTCAGCGCGGCGGTGTCGAGCCAGCTGCGGTCCGCCGCCTGCGGCTCGACCGGGGCACCGTCCACCTTCCAGTCCACCTGCAGCCGGCGGGCCCCGGCCAGCGGCAGCGGCCGGACCTCCAGCCGGGGGCGGCCGGTCACCTCGCCCGGGGCGGGCGAGGGCGTGTCGGTCGGCCGGATCCGGCGGTAGATCTCCTCGATGATGGCCTCCCGCGAGGGGAGGTTGTAGGCACCGCCGAGGGTGCGCATCACCGAGTCCTGGGTGGGCCGGTAGACCCCGTTGGCACTGCGGTACGCCCCCACCGTCCCGCCCCCGTCCGGGGACTCCGCGCCCAGCCAGCGCCACCACTTGGTCTGCTTGCGGCGCATGTCCTCGGCGTTGTCGGTGGAGAGGTTGGGGTAGTCGGCGTCGTCCGGCGCGCTGTCGTACTCGTCGCCGAGGTCGCCCACGGTGTGCCCTATCTCGTGCTGGATGATCCGCCCGGCGTCCGGGCTGCCGCCGGCCAGGGTGGTCACCCCGGTACCGCCGGCGCCGCCGTACTCGCTGGAGTTGGCCAGCGCGATCAGGTACTGCGGGCCGTCGCCCTGGCCGGCGTAGCGCGCGGTGGCGGCCTCGTCGGCGCAGAGCAGCCGGGCGGTGCCCTCACACCAGAAGTGCATGCCGAGCGGGGTGGCGGGGTTGCGGCCCCGGCTCTCGGTCTCGGCGATCCCCGAGTCGGGCGAGACCACTTCGACCCGCCTTATGTTGAAGAACCCCTGGTAGCTGCGGAACGGCTCGATCTCCATCAGGGCGCGCCAGGCCCGGTCGGCCTGCTCCCGGAAGGCCTGCTGCTCGTCGGCCCGGTAGCCGTCGCCGAGCAGGACCAGGGTGATCCGGTTGGCCGGGTCACCGGTCCGCCTTATGTCGACGGTCGGAGCGGTGCCGGCCGCGCGCAGGTCGGCGGGCCGGACGAGGTGCGGCGGCACCGCCCGGTCGGCGGGGGCACCGGGCCCGATCACACCGAACGGGGACGGGCCGGCCAGCTCCAGGGCGGCCGGTAGTACGGCGGTGGACACCAGCACGAGCGCGGCCAGACTCCGGACGAGACGGCCAGGGTTGCCAGGCGGCATACGGGTGCGTCCTCGGGGATCCGGTCACCCGGCGTCGCCCGGGTGGTGGACGCGAAGACGTACCCGGCCCGGCGTGTCACCCCCACCGTCCGACGAAAAAGTCACCGACCTGGCCGAACGACCCGAATCACCCCGGTCATACCTATCAGTCCGATCAGGTGGATGATCCCGGACGCGCGTGACCTCGGCGGAGCCACGTCGGCCGGGCCCGCAGCACCAGATGGGTACCGAGGCCGAGCAGCAGCCCCCAGAACGCCGAGCCGATCCCGAGCAGGCTCATCCCGGAGGCGGAGGCCAGGAAGGTCACCACCGCCGCGTCCCGGCCGTGCTCGTCGGCCACGGCCGCGGCCAGGCTGCCCTGGAGCGAGGCCAGCAGGGCGACCCCGGCGACCACCGCGATCAGCTCCTTCGGCAGACCGGTGAACAGGCTCACCAGCAGCCCGCCGAAACTGCCCACCAGCACGTAGAGCAGGCCCACCGACATCCCGGCGACGTAGCGGCGCCGCGGGTCGGGGTGGTTCTCCGGCCCGGCACAGATGGCGGCGGTGATCGCGGCCAGGTTCACCCCCGGCGAACCGAACGGCGCCAACAGGACGGAGACCCCACCGGTGGCCCCGATCAGCAGCCGGTCGTCGGGCCGGTAGCCGAAGGCCCGCATCACCCCCAGCCCCGGGGCGTTCTGCGAGACCAGCGCCACGATGGTGAGCGGCAGCGCCAGACCCACCGTGGCCGGCCCGGAGAAGGCGGGCACGGTGAACACCGGAACGGTCGGGCCGCCCGACCCCAGGTGCAGCGGCAGCCCGACGGTGACGGCCGCCAGCACCCCGCCGGCCACCAGCGCGACCGGCACCGCGTACCGCGGCACCAGCCGCTTGGCCAGCAGGAAGGCCGCGAAGCTGCCCAGCACCAGGGCCGGCGCGCCGTGCACGGCGCCGAAGATGCCGGCGCCGAAGGAGAACAGGATGCCCGCCAGCATCGCGTTGACGATCCCGGCCGGGATCGCGGCGATCAGCCGCCCGAACAGCCCGGTGACCCCGAACAGCGTCACCAGCACCCCGCTCACCAGGAAGGCGCCGACCGCCTCCCGGTAGGGGTACGCGCCGAGGCTGGTGACCAGCAGCGCGGCGCCCGGCGTGGACCAGGCGGTGATCACCGGCGTCCTGGTCCACCAGCTGAGCAGCAGACCGGGCAGTCCGCTCCCGATGGCCACCGCCCAGATCCAGGACGCGGTGTGCGCCGCGTCCAACCGCCCGGCCGAGGCCGCCGCGAGCACCACCACCAGCGGGCCGGAGAACGAGACCGCGATGCACACCAGCCCGGCCAGCAGGGCGGGGACGGAGACGTCGCGCCGCAGCGAGCGGCGCTCCTCGGGGCCGTCGCGCCTGTCCGCCGAACGGGTTATCAGCTCCTCTGCCATGGCGGCAGTATCGCGGAGCGGCCGCCACCGGCGGGCCGTTCGAACGATCTCGGAAGAGTCTCGAACCCGCCCGCGACCACCGGCGCGGACGCGGGTCCGAGCCCGGCACCCGGTCGACGAAGGGGCCCTGCTCCGCACCGTGGTGCGGAGCAGGGCCCCTTTCCTCGGTCCCGTTCCCTCGGTCCCGTTCCCTCGGTCCCGTTCCCTCGGTCCCGGCCGGTCAGCCCCAGGTGATCAGACGCTTGGGCCGCTCCAGCAGCGCGGCGACGTCGGCCAGCACCTTGGAGCCGAGCTCCCCGTCCACCAGGCGGTGGTCGAAGGAGAGGGCCAGCGTGGTGACCTGGCGCGGCACCACCTTGCCCTTGTGCACCCACGGCAGGTCCCGGACCGCGCCGAAGGCGAGGATCGCGGCCTCGCCCGGGTTGAGGATCGGGGTGCCGGTGTCGACGCCGAAGACGCCGACGTTGGTGATGGTGACGGTGCCGCCCTGCATGGCGTTCGGCGAGGTCTTGCCCAGCCGGGCGGTGTCGATCAGCTCGCCGAGCGAGGCCGCCAGGCCGGACAGCGTCTTGCTGCCCGCGTCCTTGATGTTGGGGACGATCAGACCGCGCGGGGTGGCCGCGGCGATGCCGAGGTTCACCTGGCCCCGGATGACGATCTCCTGGGCCGCCTCGTCCCACTGGGCGTTGATCTCGGGGTGCCGCTTGATCGCGGTCAGCAGCGCCTTGGCGACCAGCAGCAGCGGGCTGACCCGGATGTCCCGGCCCAGCTCGCCGCTCTCCTTGAGCCGGCGGACGAACTTCATCGTCCGGGTGACGTCGACCTGGACGAACTCGGTGACGTGCGGGGCGGTGAAGGCCGAGGCCACCATCGCCTGCGCGGTCGCCTTGCGGACGCCCTTGATCGGCACCCGGACATCGCCCGCGGTGACGCCCGGCACGGCCGCCGGAGCGGCGACGGAGACCTCCACCGGCTCCACCGGCGCGGCCGCCGGAGCCGCCGAGGCCACCGCGGCGAGCGCGGTGGTGGCCGCCGCGTAGGCGTGCACGTCCTCGCGGGTGACCACACCGTCCGGGCCGGTCGGCACGACGGCCCGCAGGTCGACCCCGAGGTCCTTGGCGAGCTTGCGCACCGGCGGCTTGGCCAACGGCCGGTCGCCGACGGGCTGTTCCGGCAGCACCGGGGCGGCGGCGACAGGGGCCGGCGCCGGGACCGGCGCGGGAGCGGGGGCCACGACGGCCGGCACCGGGGCCACCACCGTGGTCGTGGTGGTCCGACGGGCCCGGCGCTGGGTGCCGCCGGTCCGCGGGCCGTAGCCGACCAGCACCTCGCGCCGGGCCGGCTCGGCCTCGGCGGGAGCGGCCACCGGGGCCACCGGAGCGGCCGGGGCCGGGGCGGCGCCCGCCTCCCCCGCCACCGCGACCGAGATGATCACGGTGCCGACGTCGACCGTCGCGCCCGCCGGGAAGAACAGCTGCTCGACGACCCCGTTGAACGGGATCGGCAGCTCCACGGCGGCCTTGGCGGTCTCCACCTCGCAGACGACCTGGCCGTCCGTCACGGTGTCGCCGGGCTTGACGTACCAGCTGAGGATCTCGGCCTCGGTGAGGCCCTCGCCCACATCGGGCATCTTGAACTCGCGGAGCGAGCGAACTTCGGTGGTCATCTTCGCTCCCCGGTTCAGTACGCGAGCGCGCGGTCGACGGCGTCGAGCACGCGGTCCAGGTCCGGCAGGAAGGCTTCCTCGACCCGGGACGGCGGGTACGGCGCGTGGTAGCCGCCGACCCGCAGGATCGGCGCCTCCAGGTGGTAGAAGCACCGCTCGGTCAGCCGGGCGGCCAGCTCGGCGCCCATGCCCAGGAAGACCGGCGCCTCGTGCACCACGATGCCGCGGCCGGTCCGCTTGACCGACTCCTCCAGGGTGGCGAAGTCCACCGGGGAGAGTGAGCGCAGGTCGACGACCTCCAGGTGGCGGCCGTCCTCCTCGGCGGCCGCGGCGGCCTCCTGGCAGACCTTGACCATCGGCCCGTACGCGATCAGCGTCGCGTCCGTGCCGGGGCGCACGATCCGGGCGTCGTACAGGCCCAGGTCGGCGGCGTCGCCGACCTCGCCCTTGTCCCAGTAGCGGCGCTTGGGCTCCAGGAAGATCACCGGGTCGTCCGACTCGATGGCCTGGCGCAGCATCCAGTGCGCGTCGTGCGCGTTGGACGGCGAGACCACCCGCAGGCCGGCGGTGTGCGCGAAGTACGCCTCGTGCGACTCGCTGTGGTGCTCGACCGCGCCGATGCCGCCCGCGTACGGGATGCGGATGGTGACCGGCATCTTCACGTGCCCGAGCGCGCGGGCGTGCATCTTGGCCAGCTGGGAGACGATCTGGTCGAAGGCCGGGTAGACGAAGCCGTCGAACTGGATCTCCACCACGGGGCGGTAGCCGCGCAGCGCGAGGCCGATCGCGGTGCCGACGATGCCGGACTCGGCGAGCGGGGAGTCGATCACCCGGCTGTCCCCGAAGTCCTTCTGCAGACCGTCGGTGATCCGGAAGACGCCACCGAGCTTGCCGATGTCCTCGCCCATGAGGAGCGTCTTCGGATCGTTCTCCAGCGACTTGCGCAGCGCCTCGTTGAGCGCCTTCGCGATGCTGAGCTGACCGGCCATCAGAGGTTCTCCCCCGCCTCGAAGGAGGCCGCGTACTCGACGTACTCGGCCCGTTCCTGATCGACCAGCGTGTGCGGCTCGGCGTAGACGTGGTCGAAGATCAGGGTCGGGTCCGGGTCCGGCATGGTGCGCACGCCCTCGCGCACCCGCAGTCCGAGCTGCTCGCTCTCGGTCTCGATCGAGGCGAAGAACTCCTCGTCGGCCAGGCCCTCCCTGTCCAGGAGCGCCCGGAGCCGGGTGATCGGGTCCTTGGCCTTCCAGGCCTCGGTCTCCTCCGACGGCCGGTAGCGGGTCGGGTCGTCGGAGGTGGTGTGCGCGCCCATCCGGTAGGTGAAGGCCTCGATCAGCACCGGGCCGTTGCCGTTGCGGGCGTGGTCGAGCGCCCAGCGCGTCACGGCCAGGCAGGCCAGCACGTCGTTGCCGTCGACCCGGACGCCGGGGAAGCCGAAGCCGGAGGCGCGGCGGTACAGCGGGATCTTGGTCTGCGTGGTGGTGGGCTCGGAGATCGCCCACTGGTTGTTCTGGCAGAAGAAGACCACCGGGGCGTTGTAGACCGAGGCGAAGGTGAAGGCCTCGTTGACGTCGCCCTGGCTGGAGGCGCCGTCGCCGAAGTAGGCGATCACCGCGTCGTCCGCGCCGTCCTTGGTGATGCCCATCGCGTAACCGGTGGCGTGCAGGGTCTGCGCGCCGATCACGATGGTGTACAGGTGGAAGTTCTTCTCGTTCGGGTCCCAGCCGCCGTGGTTCACGCCGCGGAACATCCCGAGCAGGTTCAGCGGGTCGACGTCGCGGCACCAGGCCACGCCGTGCTCGCGGTAGGTGGGGAAGGCGTAGTCACCGGTGCGCATGGCCCGCCCGGAGCCGACCTGGGCGGCCTCCTGGCCGAGCAGCGAGGCCCACAGGCCCAGCTCGCCCTGGCGCTGCAGCGCGGTGGCCTCGGCGTCGAACCGGCGCACCAGCACCAGGTCGCGGTAGAGGGCGCGCAGCTCCTCCGGGGTGGTGGTGAGCGGGTAGTCCGGGTGCTCGACCCGCTCCCCTTCCGGGGTGAGCAGCTGTACGAGCTCCGGCTGGGCGTCCGTACCCGTGGCGCGGAGGGTGTCAGGGACGCCGGGGGCTGCCTTCTTGCGAGCCCTCGCCGTGCTTTTGACGGTCACGTTCACTCCTCGGTCTGTCCGGCCGCCCGGGGTCGCCGGTGACCGGTCCGGTCACCGCCTCGCGGGGCGCGCGTGGGTGTGCGCACCGGCTGCAAGGCAGGTGGTGTTCCTGTTCCGACGGCGTCCCTCACGAGAACGTTACCCAGCGGCAGCCCTTGGCGCGCTTGCGCTAGGACGTCCTACTTGTTCAGGGCCTACAACTGCGGGTGTGGCGCAGCTCTCAATTCGGTCGCCTTCAGGACACCTGCGCACGTTATCCGGGCGGAGCCCCGTTCGTAAGGGGGTTACCGGCATCGCTTTCCGGCGCTCTGTCCGGATCGCGATCCTGCGGCGGTGCGGGCAATAGGTCTTTCCTACGGTGATATGGGAGGCTTTGCGCGTGACTGATAACGGACATATCAGGGTATTCCTGCTGGACGATCACGAGGTGGTCCGACGGGGCGTCCACGATCTTCTCTCGGTCGAGGACGACATCGACGTGGTCGGCGAGGCCGGCACCGCCGCCGAGGCCATCACCCGGATCCCGGCCGTGCACCCCGACGTCGCGGTGCTCGACGTCCGGCTGCCGGACGGCAACGGCGTCGAGGTCTGCCGGGAGATCCGCTCCCGGCTGCCGGAGATCAAGTGCTTGATGCTGACCTCGTTCTCGGACGACGAGGCGCTGTTCGACTCGATCATGGCGGGTGCCTCCGGCTACGTCCTGAAGGCGATCCGCGGCACCGACCTGATCACCGCGGTGCGGGACGTCGCGGCCGGCAAGTCGCTGCTCGACCCGGTGGCCACCAGCCGGGTGCTGGCCCGGCTGCGCGACGGCGGCGAGAAGGAGGACGAACGGCTGGCCCAGCTCACCAAGCAGGAGCGGCGGATCCTCGATCTGATCGGCGAGGGGATGACCAACCGTCAGATCGGCAACGAGCTGCACCTGGCCGAGAAAACGGTCAAGAACTACGTCTCCAGTCTGCTCGCGAAGATGGGCATGGAGCGACGCACCCAGGCCGCCGCCTTCGTCGCCCGGCACCAGGCCGACCAGCAGCACTGACAAGCTCGCCGATCACACATCTGACGGTTTGTCAAGGGCCCCCGCCAGGGGGCCCTAACCTCAGCCTGTGACTTTCAGCCAGACCCTCGCCTGTGCCCCGGCCCGTCCCGACCTCACCGCGCCGCCCATAGGGACGCTCAGCCCGCCCGTTCCCCACCTCGTCCTCGCCGAGGTCCTGCGCCGCTACCGGGTGGGGCGGCTGCTCACCGCCGAACCGGTCGCCGAGGGCCTGCTGAACCGGGGCTACCGGGTCACCACCGAGGCCGGGACGTACTTCCTGAAGTGCTACGTCGACGCCGCCACCGCGCACCGCGGGTCGATCGCCGAACACC
The DNA here is from genome assembly GCF_042752535.1 of Kitasatospora sp. NPDC059327. Lineage (NCBI taxonomy): Bacteria > Bacillati > Actinomycetota > Actinomycetes > Kitasatosporales > Streptomycetaceae > Kitasatospora > Kitasatospora sp. NPDC059327. The sequence goes on from NZ_JBHYYB010000006.1 coordinate 221,175, forward strand.
ACCGCGCGATGGCCGCGCTGGACACCCTCGGACTGCCCGTCGCCCCTCCGCTGGCCTGTGCCGAACGGTCCGGCACGGTGGCCGCGTTCGGCGGCCGGCTGTTCGCGCTCTTCCCCTGGGTCGATGGCGGACACCGGCACGGCGGCGACCTCTCCCTGTCGCAGTGCGGCGCGCTCGGCGCGCTGCTCGGCCGGCTGCACGGCGCCCTCGACGACGTCTGCGCCCCCGTCGCACAGCCTGCCGGCTACCGCAGCGCCGACCCGCTGGACAGCGCCCGGCTCGCCCGCGACCTGCGGCTGAGCGCCCGCGAGCAGCGGCCGTACGGCGAGCTGGACGCGCTCGTCGAGCGACGCCTCACCGAACGGCTCGACCTGCTCACCGAGTACGCCCACCGGCGGCCGGTCCCCCAGGCCGCGCCGCCCACCGGCTGGACGCACGGCGACTTCCACGGACTCAACCTGCTGCACGGGGGCGGCCGGATCTCGGCCGTCCTGGACTGGGACAAGCTCGGCCCGCAGCCGCGCGCCGAGGAGGCCGTCCGCGCCGCCACCCTGCTCTTCAACGACCGGACCACGGGCACCCTCGACCTCGTCCGGGTCCGGCGCTACTCGCAGGCCTACCGGGCCACCGGGGCCGCCACCGCCGAGCACCTGGCCACGGCCGCCCACCGGGTCTGGTGGGAGCGGCTCAACGACTTCTGGATGCTCCAGTGGCGCTACCAGCGGGCCGACCACCGGGCCGACCCGCTCTACCCCGCCTCGGCGGGCCAGCTGGCGTGGTGGTGCCAGGAGTACGAACAGGTCCTGGACGCCTTCGCCAACTGACCCCGGCGGTCAGCCGCCGGCGCCGGCCGGCGTGGCCGGGCCGCTCGTCGGCTGCGTCGGCGGCTTGGTCGGCGGGGCCTGCGTCCCGGTCGCCCCGCCACCAGCGCCGCCGGTCGCCGACGGGGTGGCCCCGCCGGTCGACGTCGGGGTGCTCCCGCCGGTCGGCGTCCCGGTGGAACTCGGCGTGTTCGTCGGCGACTTGGACATGCTGGGGCTCGCCGGCGCGCTCGACGGGTGCTTGCTGGTGGGCATCGTGTTCGGTGCCGGGCTCTGATTGTTGTTGTTGCCGTTGTTGTTGGTGTCGGTCGGCTGCTGCGGCCGCCGGCTCTGCGTGGTCGGCTGCGTGGTCGGGCTGACCCCGCCGGTGGTGGGGGTACCGGGCTCGGGCGTGCTGACCGCCGGGACGGACGGGGGCGGCGTCACGTCGTGGTTCTCGCCGCCGCCGTCGTTGCCGCTGAGCGCGAGCGCGGTGCCGACACTGGCCGCGACGAGCACCGCCGCGATGCCGGCCACCCAGCGCCAGGGCCCGCGCCGCCGGCCGCCGCCGTCGTCGCCGTCACCACCGTCACCGCCGCCCGGACCGTCCTGGCCACCGTTGTACGGTCCACCGCCGTACGGTCCGCCGACCCCGGGGTAGGGCGCGGAGGGCGTGTGCGGACCGCCGGGCACCTGGTACGGCAGCACCGTCGTGGAATCGCTCGGACCGCCCAGACCGAACGACGCGGTGACGGCCGTCTCGCCGTCCGCGCCGACCATCGGGGTGGCCCCGCTGTGGCCCTGGCCGGCCGCCGCCAGCCCGGCCGCCGCGGCGCCGCCCGCCCAGGCCCCGCCGTGCATCTCGCGCAGCGCGTGCTGGAGGTGGGCGCGGAACTCGTCGGCGTCCTGGAAGCGGTCGTCCGGGTTCTTGGCGAGCGAGCGCAGCACCAGCTGGTCCAGCGCCGCCGGCACCCGCCCGTTGGCCTGGGACGGCGGCACCGGCATGTCCTGCACGTGCTGGTAGACCACCGAGAGCGGGGTGTCCCCGGTGAACGGGGGGCGCAGCGTGAGCAGCTCGTAGAGCATGCAGCCGGCCGCGTACAGGTCGGAGCGGTGGTCGACCGGCTTGCCGAGGGCCTGCTCCGGCGACAGGTACTGCGGGGTGCCCATGACCATGCCGGTCTGGGTCATGGTGCTGGCGGTGCCGGTCAGCGCGCGGGCGATGCCGAAGTCCATCACCTTGACCGCGCCGGTGGTCGTGATGATGACGTTGGCGGGCTTGATGTCCCGGTGCACGATGCCGTGCCGGTGGCTGTAGGCGAGCGCCTCCAGCACCCCGGCGATGATGATCAGCGCCTGGTCGACCGGCGGCGCCTCCTCGTCCACCAGCAGCTCGCGGACGGTCCGGCCCTCGACCAGCTCCATCACGATGTAGGGCGTCGACTCGTCGCCGACGTACTCCTCACCGGTGTCGTAGACCGCGACGATGGAGTGGTGGTTCAGCGCCGCGACGGCGTGTGCCTCACGGGTGAAGCGCAGCCGGGCGATGTCGTCCTGCGCGAGCTCGGGGCGGAGCAGCTTGACGGCGACGGTCCGGCCGAGCCGGACGTCCTGGGCGGCGAGCACCTCGGCCATGCCACCGCGGCCGAGCCGGTGGGTCAGCCGGTAGCGGCCGTCGCCGACCGTGCCGAGCGGGGCCGCGGTACCCCGGCCGGGGGTGTGCGGGCCGCCGCCGAAGGGCGGGAGCGCGGAGGTCGCGGCGCTGTCACTGCCGGGCGCGGGCACCCACCGGGCACCCTCGTCGTCGTCCGGATGCTGCGTCTGTGCCATCGCTCCTCGCCCCGGGCGTTCGCTCGGATCGCGGTGCCCTGTCGCTTCGTGTTCCCGAACGCTACCGCCTTCGGACTACCCCTGTAGCACGCCCGATCCGGGCGCACCGCGTCAGAGCAGGCCATTCCGCTCGGGCAGGTCGTCCAGGTGCAGGACGGTCGCGGGCCGCTCGGCGGACCGGGACGTCTTGGTACCGCTGTCCTTCTCCGCCTTGGTCACCACGATGGCGATGATGATGATCGCGAGGACGATCACGCCGATGATGATGCCGACGATCACCAGTGCGGTGGAGCAGCCGCCGCTGTTCGACGCGGGGGCCGGCTGGAACGGCGCCGGCATCGGCATCGGCTGCGGCGGCGGGGTGTGCGCCTGCGGCGGGAAGTGCTGCGGGGTCTGGAAGGCCGGCGGCGGCGTCTGGTACTGCTGCGGGAAGGGCTGCGGGGTCTGCGGGTGCTGCGGGTGCTGCGGCGGCGGGGTCTGGAAGGCCGGCGGCGGCGTCCGGTACTGCTGCTGGAACGGCTGCGGGGTCTGCGGCGCCTGCGGGACGGGCGGCGCGGCGTGCACCGAGCGCGGACCGTCGGTGATCACCAGCGGCGAGCTGGCGGCCAGCTGGTTGCCGTTGCCGCCGCCCTTCTCCGCCGCGATCAGCCGCTCCGCCTCGTCACGCATCGCCGCCGCGCTCGGGAAGCGGTGCGCCGGGTCCTTGCGCAGGGCCTGGGCGACGAAGGCGTCGACCGCCGGGCTGACCGCCCGGTTGACGGCGGACGGCGCCGAGGGCTCCTCCTGGACGTGCTTGTAGGCGATCGAGAACGCCGAGTCGCCGTCGAAGACCAGCCGGCCGGTCAGCATCTCGAAGAGCATCACGCCGACCGAGTAGAGGTCGGACCGGGCGTCCACCGGCTTGCCGAGCGCCTGCTCGGGCGAGAGGTACTGCGGGGTGCCGACCACCATGCCGGTCTGGGTCATCGAGGTGACCCCGGACTCCAGCGCGCGGGCGATGCCGAAGTCCATCACCTTGATGTTGCCCTTGCGGTCGAACATCACGTTGCCGGGCTTGATGTCACGGTGGACCAGACCCTGGTCGTGCGAGGCCTCCAGCGCGTTCAGCACGCCGACGGTGACCCGCAGGGCCTCCTCGGTGGGCATCGCGCCGTACTGCGCGACCGCGTCGTTGATCGCGTCGCGCAGGCCCTTGCCGTCGACCAGCTGCATCACGATGTACGGGGTGGTGGAGCCGTCGGCGGCGACGTCCTCGCCGCTGTCGTAGACCGTGACGATGTTGGCGTGCTCCAGCCGGGCCACGGCCTGCGCCTCCCGGCGGAACCGCTCCTTGAAGGACTCGTCCCGCCCGAGTTCGGCGTGCATGCTCTTCAACGCGACCGGCCGGTGGAGCACGTTGTCGTAGGCCAGGTGGACGGAGGCCATCCCGCCCTCGCCCAGCACCCGCTGCAGCACGTACCTGCCGTTGCCCAGGGAGTGGCCCTCGACCGCCGCGTTGCCGTGCTCGCTCATGGTCCTCTGCTCCCCCTCGGCGCGGTCGTGGCGCCGCAGCCGTGACGTTCGGTGTCGTCCGTGCGTGGTCGGGCCCGGTTTCGTGGCCCGCCCGACCCCTGTCGCGGCGCTCGCCCGGCCCGCGACAGGGGGACAGGGTATCGGCTCACGGCGACAGTGACCGGCCCAGGGCCGACTCTGTGTCCGACCCGCGACCCACGACCGGACGGTCGTGGGTCGGTCGTGCGTTCGGTACCGGATCGTGGCGGTACGTCCGATACCGGGCGGCCGCCGCGGCACCCCGCGGGGCCCGGCCGGTGGTGGGCCTACAGGTACGGCCCGGAGCGGATGCCGCGGCCCTCGCCGGGCTCGTCGTCCTCCTGCTCGGCGCCGTGCAGCCCGGGCGGCAGCGCCCGGCGCATCTGCTCCAACTGCGCCCGGGCCGCCATCTGCTGGGCGAACAGCGCGGTCTGGATGCCGTGGAACAGCCCCTCCAGCCACCCCACCAGCTGCGCCTGCGCGATCCGCAGCTCCGCCTCGGTCGGGATGGTGTCCTCGGTGAAGGGGAGCGAGAGCCGCTCCAGCTCCGCGACCAGCTCGGGGGCCAGACCGAGCTCCAGCTCCTTGATGGAGCTGGCGTGGATGTCCTTCAGGCGGACCCGGCTGGCCTCGTCGAGGGGGGCCGCCCTGACCTCCTCCAGCAACTGCTTGATCATGCTGCCGATCCGCATGACCTTGGCCGGCTGCTCCACCATCTCGGTCACCGGGAGCTCACGGGGCCCTTCACCGTCGTCCCGCGTCGAACCGGCGAACCCCTGGCCCACGGGCAGCCCGTCCGGTCCGACGATCAGCACCTTCTGGCCGTCCTGCGCCTGCCCGCCCATGGCCTGGTAGAGCTCCTGCGGCGAGCGCTCGTTCATCGGATTCGTCATGAACACCATTCTCCCTCACTGGGGTTGGTCGGGTGGAAGCCCCCGAGCACCCCACCACCACCGCGCGGTCGGCACCACATCGGCACCGCGCCGCCACCGCGCCGCCACCGCGCCGCCACCACGTCCGTCGCACCCGCTTCCGGGCACGACGCTACGCCCCGGCGCGGGGGCCCGGCATCCGTACGCGTACTCAGTGCGCGCCGGACCGCGCGGGCACCGGCTCAGCCCTTGCGCAGCCGCAGCCCGACCAGGCCCAGTCCGCAGCCGATCAGGCCGAGGCCGGCGCCCAGCGGGAGCTGCAGCGTGGAGGCGTCGCGCCAGCGGGCGGGCAGCGCCGCCGGGACGGCCCCGACCGCCTGCTGGGTGCTCCCGGCCGCCACCGTGGCGCCGTCCGGCACCGCGTCCTCGTCCGGCGCCGCGGGGTCCGCGGCGGGGTCGGCCTCCGGGGCGGCCTGCTCGGCCTCGACCGGCTGCTCCGGCCCCTGCGCCGGCCCGCGCCCGGGGGCCCGCCCGGCGCGCTCGGGGGCCGAGGCCGGCCGGTGCCGGTGGGCGGCCTCGGCC
>NZ_JBHYYB010000007.1:0-49151 GCF_042752535.1 Kitasatospora sp. NPDC059327
CGTCCCCGGTGCCGGCCGTCCCCGGTGCCGGCCGTCCCCGGTGCCGTGCCGTGCCGGGCCGTGCCCGGCGCCGGCTCACCCCGCCGCCGGCTCCGGCGGGTTCGCCGCCAGGTCGACGAACAGGGCGGCCGACCAGCCGAAGCCGGAGGTCGCCCGGGGCGCGCGGGCGCCGGTCAGCGGGTTCCAGTACTCGTAGAGGCCGCCGGCGTCGCGGACCATCGCCAGCGTCCGCCGGTGGAGCTCGTCCGCGGTGGCGGTGAAGCCGGAGCGGCGCAGGCCCTCGATCAGCAGGTAGTTGATGTTGAGCCAGACCGGCCCGCGCCACATCGCCTCCGGGTCGAAGGCCGGATCGTCGAACGCCACGGTGGGGACGGGGTGTTCGCCCCAGAAGGCAGCGGACCGGAGGGTCTGCTCCAGGGTGGCGGCGACCTCGGCGGGCAGGCGTCCGGTGAACAGCGGCATCAGGTCCAGCGCGGTCCGGACCGGCACCGGCGTGTCGTCGGCCAGGGTGACGAACCGGGTACCGTCCCAGCGTTCGGCGACCAGCAGGTCGGCGTGGGCGGCGGCGCGCTCGCGCCACCGGGCGGCCTCCGCCGGCCGGTCCAGGGCGTCCGCGATGTCGGCCAGCCGGTCGGCCTGGTGGATCAGGTAGGCGTTGAGGTCGGGGGGTTCGGCCCGGGGACCGTAGTCCCAGACGGGGCTGTCGTCCAGGCCGGACGAGTACGGGTGCAGATAGGCGGGGAGCCCGTCGCCGTCCGGGTCGGAGGCGGTGAACCACCAGGTGTGGGCGCGGACCAGCCCTGGGTAGACCGCGGCGAGGAAGGCCAGGTCCGGGTCCGCCTGGTGGATCTTCCAGACCGCCCACGCGGCCAGCGGCGGTTTGGTGACCGGCACCGGGTCCGGGGAGGGCTCGGTGCCGTTGGCCCGGCCGACGTGTTCGCTCAGCCGGGCGTGGTCCGCGCGGGGCAGGTCGGTGGTGGCGGCGAGCACGCCCCGGTCGTGGACGACGTCGGGGAGCCGGCCGTCGGGGAGCTGGTGGTCGAGCAGCAGCAGGACCTGGTCGCGGGCGAGCGCGGGCGAGGCGTGCCGCAGGGCCACGGCGTGGAAGAGCGCGTCCCAGTTCCAGACGCCGACGTAGCCGTACTTGGACGGGACGAGCCCCTCGCGGCCGCCGATCGGCAGCAGGTTGACGGCCAGCGTCCACCAGGCCGTCCGGGCGGGTGCGGCGAGGTCGGCCGGCACCGGCGGCATCCGCGCGAACCAGGCGTCCCACCGGGCCTCGGCGGCGGCGCGCACGGCCGGCTCCGACCAGGTTCCCGGCGGGCCGGTCAGCACGTGGCACCCGGTGAGCGCGAGCGACTGCTCCGCGCCGTCGGGCCGGCGCCAGAAGGCCTGGGCGCCGTGGCCGGTGATCACCAGCGTCGAGGAGTCGGCGAACAGCAGCGACACCCCGCCGGCGAAGGCCACCTCGGTGGGCGTCGCCCGGACCACCGGCAGCCCCCGCCCGCCGCGGTCGCGCACGACCAGCCCGCTCAGCTCCACGGTCTCGGCGAGCGGGGTCTCGTACTCGGCCCGGGCCACCCGGAGCCCGTCCGGGTGGGCCGTCACCAGCAGGCGGGAGCCGCGCTCGGTGAACGGCCGCTCCACGAGGTCCAGCGTGAACATCAGCGCCCTCCCAGGCCCGAGGAGGCCATGCTGTCGAGGATCTTGCGCTGCCCGACCAGGAAGGCGATCAGCATCGGCACCACGGTCATCGCCGACAGGGCGGCGGTCATGCCGTAGTCGATGCCGCCGTGCTGGGCGTTGAAGGAGTCGAGCAGCAGCGGGATGGTGAACAGGTCCGGGGTGTTGAGGAACACCAGCGGGAAGAAGTAGCTGTTCCAGCTGGCCAGGAAGACGATGATGCCCAGCGTCCACAGGCCCGGGCGGATGTTGGGCAGGATGATCCGCCAGAAGATGGTCCAGCGGTTCGCGCCGTCGATCCGCGCCGCGTCCTCCAGCTCGACCGGAACGGCCCGGATGAACTGGCGCAGCAGGAACACCGCGAACGGGTTGGCCACGGCCGGCAGGATCAGTGCCAGGTGCGAGTCGATGAGCTGGAGCTTGGCCAGCATGATGTACAGCGGCACGATGGTGACCTGCGCCGGGACCATCTGGGTCGCCAGGAAGAGACCGAACACCGGCCCCGAGCCGCGGAACGGTATCCGGGCGAAGGCGTAGGCCGCCATGGCGCCCGTGAACAGGGTGGCGGCGACGGTGATCGCCGCGATGTACATGCTGTTCCAGTAGGCCCGCCCGATCGGTACCTGCCGCAGGACGTCCGGGTAGTTCCGGGTGCGCCACGGCCCGGGCAGCCAGGCCAGCGGCTCGTTGATCATCTGGCTGACGCCCTTGAAGGAGGTCAGCATCATCCAGATGAACGGGAAGAGCATGAGCAGTCCGCCGAGAGCGAGCGCGGCGTGCAGGAGGAGCTGCTTCCGGATGGTCATGCCGGCCTCACGACTCGTAGTGGACGAAGCGCTTCTGCGCCTTGAACTGGACCGCCGTGACCAGGAGCGTCAGCACCAGGAGGATCAGCGCGGCGGCGCTGGACAGGCCGAACCGGAACTCGCGGAAGCCCTGTTGGTAGACCTTGTAGACGATGGTCTGGGCGCCTTCGTTGTGGTCGGGATTGACCAGGACGTAGATCAGGTCGAAGGCCTGGAAGGAGCTGATCACCGACACCACGACGGTGAAGAAGACGGTCGGCGAGAGCAACGGCAGGATGACGGAGCGCAGCGTCTGCCACGGCCCGGCCCCGTCGATGCGCGCGGCCTCCAGCAGGTTCGACGGGACGGTCGCCAGCCCCGCCAGGAAGATCACCACGTTGAGGCCGAGCGAGGACCAGATCGTCACCACCGCGATGGCGGGCACCACCCAGTCCGGATCCGCCAGCCAGTTCGGCAGCGTGACGCCGAAGAGGTCCCGCACGGTGCCGTTCAGGATGCCGTCGGTGCCGCCGCCGAGGATCATCTGCCAGATCACCGACACCGCGACGGAACTGGTCACGACCGGCAGGAAGTAGATCACCCGGTAGGCGGTCCGGCCGCGCACGCCGTGCAGGGCGAGCGCCAGCAGCAGGGCCAGGACGAGCCCGCCCGGCACGGTGATCAGGCCGATCTTGAGGGTGTTCCACACCGCGCGGCCGAAGTACGGGTCGGTCAGCTGGGTCCGGAAGTTGTCCAGTCCGACCCAGGTGGCGTCGCCGAGGCCGTCCCAGCGCATGAAGGACAGCACGATCGCGAAGCCCAGCGGGCCGACCAGGAAGGCCAGCAGCCCGAGCAGTTGGGGGGCCAGGAAGAGCGCGGCCCACCAGCGCTCGCGCCGGCGCCAGAGCGGCTCGCGGCCGGTCCGGGCGGCGCGGGCCCACCGCCGCGCCGGGGCCTGGGTGACGGCGCTCACCCCTGTCGGCCCGTCATGTCGCCGACCAGCTTCCGGAGCTGGGTCATGCCCTCGTCGAAGCCGGTCTTGCCCTCCCAGATCTTCATGAGCTGGTCGTTGATGGCCTTGGTCAGACCGGGGACGGCCACCTCGTCGGGGTAGTTGGCGTAGCCCTTGTCGCGCAGGTCGAGGAAGGTCCGGGCGTGGGCCGGGTAGCCGCCGGCCGTCACCACGCTCTCGGCGCCCCTGATCGACGGCACGGCGCTGCCGCCCTTGAGCCGCAGCTCCTGGCCCTCCTTGCTGACGAACTCGGTCAGGAAGGTGAAGGCCTCCTTCATGTGCCCGGTGTCCTTGTTGATGGTCAGGTAGGAGGCCGCGACCGCGCCCGGGAGCGGCTCCCCGGACTCGGAGGGGAAGGGCACGATGTCGTAGTTCTGGAGGTCGCCGCCCTTCTGGACGCCCTCGACGACCCAGCGGCCGCCGGCGTAGAAGCCGGCCTTGTGCTTCACGAACTGGGTGGCCGCGCTGTTGCCCTCGGGCAGCAGGTCGGCGGAGGCGAAGGTCTTGTCCCGGTACCCGTCGTAGAGGGTCTTCAGGGCCTGCCGGGCCTTCGGGTCGGACGGCGCGACGAACCTGCCGCCGTCCCAGACCTTGCCGCCGAAGCCGTTGACCAGGCTGTAGTTGGCGCCGTACCAGTTCCAGAAGATGGAGCCGTACTTGTCCGCGGCCTTGAGCTTGGCGTTCATCTCCAGGTACGTCGCCATCGTCCACCGGCCGGCCTCGTTCAGTGCGGCCGGGTCCTCGGTGATCCCGGCGGCGGCCAGCGCCTTCTTGTCGTACCAGAGGACCTCGGGGTTGGTGTCGTTGGGGACGCCGAAGGTGACGCCGCCCTTCTTCGCGCCGCCGTAGATGCCCTCGAAGAAGTCCGCCGGCCGGCTCTTGCTGGTCGGTCCGGCGAGCTGCTCGTCGAGCGGGGCGAGCACACCGTCGGCGACGAGCTTGCCGATGTAGTCGTCACCGACGTAGAAGACGTCGGGCGCGGTCTTCGAGGTGAGCTGGGTGAGCAGCTTGGGGTGGTAGTCCTCGTAGGAGGCGACCGGTTCGAGCTTCAGGGTGATGTTCGGGTGCCGCTTGGTGAAGTCCTCGGTGAAGGTCTTGAAGACCTCCATGTCCTCGGCCGATCCCCAGGTGGACCAGCGCAGGGTGACCTTGCCGTCCTGGGAGCCGCCGGCGGAGCCCGCGCCGCCGGTGCCGCCGCACGCGGACGCGGACAGCGCGATCGCCACGGCGACCAGGAGTGCTCTGCTCTTCACAGCCGACATCGGGTGCCTCCGGGAGAGTTCATGAGGGTGGGGGAGTGGTGGAGCGGGGTCGGGCGGGGGTGGAGCTCGGTGGAGCGGGGTCGGGCGGGGGTGGAGCCGGTGCGGCGGGGTCAGGCGAGGCCGCCGCCGTCGACGACGAGCGCGGAGCCGGTGACGTAGCTGCTGGCGTCGCCGGCCAGGAACAGCACCGCTTGGGCGATCTCCTCCGGTGAACCCGCGCGCCCCATCGGCCGGTCGGCGGCGTCCTTCTCGAAGGCCGCCCAGTCGGCCCGGAGCTGGCGCGCCTCGTCGCGCAGCATCGGGGTCATGGTGTCGCCGGGGTTGACCGAGTTGACCCGGATGCCGGCGGCGGCGTGGTCGATGGCCAGGGCGCGGGTCATGTTGACGACGGCGGCCTTGGAGGCGCAGTAGGACAGCGCGTTGGCGCCGCCCTTCAGGCCCCAGCCGGAGCCGGTGTTGATGATGGAGCCGCCCTCCGTCATCGCCGGGACGGCGAAGCGGCACATCAGGTAGACCGACCGGACGTTGACGGCCATCACGTGGTCCCAGTCGTCGGCGGAGATCTCCAGCGCGCTCTGGCGGCGGATGATCCCGGCGTTGTTGAACAGGACGTGCAGGCCGCCGTAGGTCTGTACGGCGGTGTTCACGATCCGCTCGCAGTCGGTCTCGGAGGAGACGTCGGCGCGCAGGGCGGTGGCCCGGCCGCCGGCGGCCTCGATCTCGCGGACGAGGCCGGTGGCGTCCGCCAGGTCGGCGACCACCACGGCCGCGCCCTCGGCGGCGAACCGCCGTGCGGTGGCCCGGCCGATGCCCGAGGCACCGCCGGTGACGACGGCGACCTTGTTCTGCAGGGTGTTCATAGGTCCTCACTCGCTGACTGGATGCGGTACATCACGGAGGTGCGGTGCCCGGTGACGACCCGGGCGGGTCCGTTGAACGCGGCGTCGGCCGCGGCGTCCCCGCTGTCCACCAGCAGGGGCCGGCCGCCGAGCGCGGCGAGTTTCTGGGGGGTGGCGACCACCACGAGCCCGGCCAGCCGGTCCAGTACGCGCGGACTGAACTGCTGGTTGCCGCGGCCGAGCAGGAAGCCCTGCCCGCCGATGACGGACAGCACGCCGTACGTGACCTGTGACATGGCAAGGGTGAGCAAGCGGTGCTCGGTCACGTCGGAGGCGAGCAGGGCGCCGTCCCGGACGACGTCCACCCCCAGCGGGGTCAGCTCCAGGCCGAGCGCGCGCCCCACCGCGAGGGTGGTCGCGCCGGGCCCCAGCGCGTAGGCCGCGCCGGGCAGCATGGCGGCCACCACCGCCCGGGCGATCGACTCGGCCGACCCCGGCGGCTCCGCCGAGGAGCCGGTCTTGCGCCCGCTGAGCCGCGCCCTGGCCGCCGGCACCCGGAGGGTCCCGTACAGCCGGACGCCGACCGGTCCGGACCGGTGGGCCGCCTCGTCCAGGTCGACGACCTCCGCGTCGAGCGTCCTCCCGTCGAACCCGGCGGCGGTCGCCCCCGCGGCGAACGGGCTGAGGGCGAAGCAGCCGGAGTAGACCTTCACCCCGGCCGGGATCCCGAGCACGGCGCCCGCCGGCCCGGCGTCCAGGACGTCGCGCGCCGTCCCGTCGCCGCCCGCGAACAGCAGCAGGTCCACCCCGCCCAGGGCCCGCACCGCCGCCCGGGTGTCCGCCGCGTCGGTGCCCCGCGCCCCGGGCCGGGGGCGGTACGCGATCTCGTGGGGAACACCGGCCGCGACGGCGCAGTCCTCGCCCATCGGGCCCGCGACGGTGCGCAGCCGGATGCCGGGGCGCCGGCCGTGCAGCGCCCGCAGCGCGGCGGCCGCGCGGGCCGCCGCCCGTGGCTCCGCGCCCAGGGCGAGGGCCCTGGCCTGGATCTCCGGCCCGTCGCTGCCCTTGAGGCCGGCGGGTCCGCCCAGGCCCGCCACCGGGTTCACCAGCAGGCCGACGATCACCGGCGGTGCTTGCGGCAGTAGGCGCGCCAGGTGGGGGACCACTGCCCGGGATCGTCCAGGGAGGTCGGGTCGATCCGGTGGACGGCCTGGCGGTAGGGGGCGTTCCTGACGAACTCCGGGTCCTCGCGGGCCTCGGAGGCGACGTGCGCGAGGATCGCGGCGTACTCGTCGAGGTCCTCGCGGGAGTAGGACTCGGTCGGCTCCAGGGTGAACGGCTCGGGGACCACGTAGGGGTGGTGGCTGGTCCAGTAGTGCACCCCGAAGTCGGCGGCGCGGACGCCGATCTCCTCGGAGTGGACGCCGGTGTCCTCGGCGAGCCCCTGCCAGGAGTAGCGGACCTGTTCCACCCGTCGCCGGTCCGCCCACGGCACGGAGGCGCCCGGGATCCGCAGGACCTGGTGCATCAGGTAGTTGTTGTTGAGCACCGCCGTCTCCGCGACCTCCCGCAGACCCTCCGCGCCGAGTGCCATCACCCAGGCGTAGGCGCGCACGACGTTGGGCGTGACGCCGAGGAACGGGCGGATCTTGCCGACCGAACGGGCCGGGGCGGCCAGCGTGTACGCGTCGCCGTCGCGGTCGACGACCGGGCCGGGCAGGAACGGGACGAGCGCCTCGGAGACGCCGCACGCGCCCGCCGCCGGCCCGCCGCACGCGTGCGGCGTCGAGAAGGTCTTGTGCAGGTTGAAGTGGCAGAGGTCGAACCCGGCGTCCCGGGCCCGGGTGATGCCGAGGATGCCGTTCGCGTTGGCCTGGTCGTAGCAGGCCAACCCGCCCGCCCGGTGGACCAGTTCGACGAACTCGCGGATCCTCGGGTTGAAGATCCCGGTGTCCTCCGGGTTGGTGATCATGAGCGCGGCGGTGCGTGGGCCGACGGCCGCGCGCAGCGCCTCGATGTCGGGGCAGCCCTCGGCGTCCGGCATCAGGGTGATGACCTCGTACCCGGCGACCTTCGCGCAGGCCGCGTTCGAGGGGTGCGAGAACATCGTGGTGATGACCTGGTCGCGCTGTTCGCCCTCGCCCCGGGAGGCGTGGTAGGCGCGGATCATGGCGATGTTGGCGTAGATCGCCGCCGAGCCCGCGCCGGGCTGCAGCGAGACCCGGGCCATGCCGGAGATCTCCTTGAGGATCTGCTCCAGGCGCCAGTAGATCTCCAGCACGCCCTGCACGGAGTCCTCGGGCTGCAGCGGGTGCAGCTCGGCGATCCGCGGGTCGCGCACGAAGGTGTCGTTGACCTTCGGGCTGTACTTCATGGTGCAGGTGCCCTGGCCGACGTCGATGTTCAGGTCGGCGCCGAGGGTCTCCTGCGAGAGCCGCAGGTAGTGCCTGACCACCTGGTTCTGCGACAGCTCGGGCAGCGCGGGCGGGGTGGCCCGGCCGACCCCCTCGGGGAGTTCGACCAGCGGTGCGTCCGGGGCCGGGACGCCGATGCCGCGCCGGCCGGGCCGGGAGAGTTCGAAGATGATCTCCTCGTCCCAGCGGGCCTGGTGGTACCGGCGCAGGGCGGGCTTGGGGGCGACCGGCAGTTGTGCGAAGGATTCCTGCTGCGCGCTCACTTGGTGACTCCGGTGGCTGAGAGGGCGTCCTTGACGGCCGCCGCGAGGGTGTCGATGTCGGCGATGGAGTGCCGCTCGGTGACGCAGACCAGGACCACCCGGGGCCCGAGGCGCACGCCGCCGAAGATGTTCGCGAGGCGCAGCGCCGCGAGCAGGGCGTCCGCGTCCGGCACCTCGACGGCGAACTCGCGGAAGTGCGGCGCGTCCGGCTCCCGGACCACGGCGCCGGCGGCGGCGAGCGCCCGCATGGCGTAGCGGGTCCGGGCCAGGATCGTCTCGCCGACCTCGCGCATGCCCTGCGGACCCATCAGCGCGAGGTAGACGCCGGCGGTGATGCCCCACAGCGCGGCCGCGGTGCCGACCCACTCCTTGCCCTCCTCGCGCAGCGCGAAGGACGTCCGGTCGTAGAAGACGTCGCCGAACCCGTACTCGCCCGCGACCGAGGTCGGGGCGATGCCGAACAGCCGGGACGGGAACTCCGCGACCAGCCGCTCCTCGTCGTGGCTCGCGATGAACCCGGCCTGCCCGCCGCCGTACTGCTGGTGCATGCCGAGCGACTGGATGTCCCCGCAGACGAGGTCGGCGCCGTAGGACGCGGGCGGCGCGAGCACACCGAGCGAGATCGGGTCCGTCCCCACCACCAGCAGGGCGCCGACACCGTGCGCGAGCTCGGCCAGTTCGCGACCGCGGGTCTCGATGACGCCGTGCACGTCGGGCGTCTCCAGGTAGAGGGCGGCGACGGTGTCGTCCAGGGGGAGATCCCGGGCACCGCCCGGGGCGAGGACCACCTCGACGTCCGGGGTCAGGTAGTCGCGGATCTTGGCCAGCTTGTCGGCGGCGATCGCGCTGCCGATCACCACCCTGGCCCGGCCGGTGCGGCGGGCGGCCATCCGCAGCGCCGTCCCGGCGGCCTGGAAGCCGTCGTAGGTGGGCACGTTGACGACGTCCATCTCCAGGAGCTCGGCCATCATCGAGACGTACTCGAAGAGCGCCTGGAACCGGCCGTGGTCCTCGTAGGGCTCGCCCGCGTACGCGGTCAGGAACTCGCCTCGGCCGTTGACCTCGTCGCACACCGCCGGCACGTGGTGCGGGTAGCAGCCGTGGCCGAGGAAGCTCAGCGCCTCCGTCGTGTCGGTGTTGCGGGCCAGCAGGCCGCGCAGGTGCCGGACGAGGCCCTGCTCGTCGGCGAAGGGCGCGGGCAGGTCGAGCGGTCGGGCCGGCCGGAGGTCGGCGGGGATGTCGCCGTAGAACTCGGCGACGCTCGAAGCCCCGATCGCGGCGAGCATCGCCGCCCGGGTCTCGGGCCCCGCGTTGGGGATGTAGGGATGGGTCACGGGTGCTCCTCGGTACTTCGGAACGTCAGAAGGTCGGAAAGCCGGAGTGTCGGAATGTCGGAATGTCGGAGAGCCGGAGTGTCAGAGCCTCAGGACGACGGCGTCGCGCGGCGCGATGGCCACCGAGCCGCTCAGGGGACGACCGGTCAGCAGGTCGGCCCCGGGGGCGGGCAGGGTGACGGTGGCCGGCGCGGCCCCGTGGTTGAGCAGGAACAGGTGGTCGCCGCGTCGGCAGGCCTCGACCCCCTCCGGCAGCGGCGCCCCGGTGACGCCGGTGACGCCGGCCGCGTCGAGCACCTCGTCGAGCACCGGCGTCGGGTCGTCGAGCACGCAGCCGAGGTAGGTGACGGCGCCGCGTCGGGTGACGGCCGGCCGGCCGTCCAGCGGGCCGCCGCGGTAGCGGGCCAGGACCTGCGCGTCGTCGAGCTCCAGCCATTCGCTCCAGGTCCGGGCGACCAGCCGGGTGCCGTCCTCGGCCAGGACGTCCTGGGCACGGCCGTCGGGGATCGGCCAGCACTCCTCGGTGCGCAGCCCGAGCAGCTCCCGCAGCGGCCCGGGCGCCCCGCCGGGGTGGACCTGGTCCGCGGCGTCCACGACCCCGCTGAACGGTCCGACGACCAGCCGCCCCGGGAAGGCGGCCAGATCGGCGGCCTGCTCCGTGGTGCACAGGTAGAGGTTCGGGGCGATGACGACCCGGTAGTCGGACAGGTCACGGCCGTGCGGTGCCAGGTCGACGGCGATGCCGCGCCGGTGCAGCGGGGCGTACCAGGAGAGCAGCAGCTGGTGCAGCCGCAGCCGCGCGGACGGCAGGGACTCCGGCGCTTCGAGCCCCCACCAGCTCTCCCAGTCCAGCAGGAGCGCGACCTCGGCCCGGGTACCGGTCCCCGCGACCCCGGCCAGCCGTCGCAGGTCCGCGCCGAGGGCGAGCGTCTCCCGCCACTGGCGGGTGTCCGTCCCGCCGTGCGGGAGCATCGCCGAGTGGAACTTCTCCGGGCCGTACCGGGCCTGGCGCCACTGGAAGAACATCACGCCGTCCGAGCCGTGGGCCAGTGCCTGCAGGCTGTGCAGGCGCATCACCCCCGGTTCCTTGGGGACGTTGACCTCGCGCCAGCTGACCGCGCTCGGCGCCGACTCCAGGAGCAGCCAGGGCCGCCGCTTCAGCGAGCGCATCAGGTCGTAGCTGAGCGCGGCCTTAAGCGGGGCCAGCGGGTCGGCCGGGTCGGGGTAGGCGTCGTCGCTGACGAGGTCCTCGGCGGCGGCCCACTTCCAGTAGTCGAGGTGGTGCAGGAGACTCATGAAGTTGGTGGTCACCGGGATGTCCGGGGTGACCTCCTTGAGCACCTCGCGCTCGGCCTCGAAGCAGGCGAGCAGCGCGTCGCTGGAGAACCGGCGCCAGTCCAGGACCTGGGCGGGGTTGACCGGGCCGGGGGCCTTGCGGGGCGGTGCGGGCTGCGTCCAGTCGGTGTAGTGCTGGCCCCAGCAGGACGTCCCCCAGGCGGCGTTGAGGCCCTCCAGGGTGCGGTACCGGGCCTGCAGCCAGCGCCGGAAGTCCCGGGCCGACTCCTCGCAGTAGCACTCGACCGTGTGGTCGCCGTACTCGTTGCCGACGTGCCACAGGACGAGCGCGGGGTGGTCCCGGTAGCGCTCGGCCATGGCCCGGGCGAGCCGGACGGTGGCCTCCCGGAAGACGGGGGAGGAGGGGCAGTACCCCTGCCGGGAGCCGAACTCCAGCCGGGTGCCGGCCGCGTCGACGGGCTGGATCTCGGGGTGGCGCCGCACCAGCCAGGGCGGCGGCGTCGCGGTCGCCGTCGCGAGGTCGACGGCGATCCCGTGCGCGTGGAGCAGATCGAGGACCCGGTCGAGCCAGCCGAAGTCGAGGACGCCGGGCGCGGACTCCAGCCGGGACCAGGAGAACACCGCCACGGTCACCACGTTGACGCCCGCCTCGGCCATCAGCCGGACGTCCTCCTCCCACACCTCCTCGGGCCACTGTTCGGGGTTGTAGTCCCCGCCGAACAGCAGCCCGGGCACCCGCGTCGGACCCATGTCGACTCCCTCGCCCAGTCGCTGGCATTTTGTATTCAGAATGCATAGTGCAGTACTCTGTAGGTGGTCAAGGGCTGTGGTGGAGATTCGGAGAAGGGGGCCGCGGTGGCGATCGAACGTCGTCCGTTGCGCGAGCAGATCCGCGACGAGCTGATGGAGCGGCTGACCCGCGGCGAGTTCGCCGCCGGTACCGACGTCAACGAGGCAGTGCTGGCAGCCGAGTTGGGCGTCAGCCGGACCCCGCTGCGGGAGGCGCTGATCACCCTGGCGGGCGAGGGCGTGCTGGAGAGCAGTCAGGGCCGCGGCTTCCGCTTCGCGCCCGTCAGCCGCAAGGAGTTCCGCGAACTGGTCGCGATCGTCGCGGCGTTGGAGTCCCTGGCGCTGGAGTCCTCCGACCCGGTGCACCTGCGCGGGATCGCCCCGGAACTGCTGCGGATGGCGCAGGGG
The DNA here is from genome assembly GCF_042752535.1 of Kitasatospora sp. NPDC059327. Taxonomy (NCBI): domain Bacteria; kingdom Bacillati; phylum Actinomycetota; class Actinomycetes; order Kitasatosporales; family Streptomycetaceae; genus Kitasatospora; species Kitasatospora sp. NPDC059327. The sequence goes on from NZ_JBHYYB010000007.1 coordinate 12,086, forward strand.
TTCCCCGACGCGGTGGCCGAGCACGCGACCGTCGACCGGCGCGACGACGAGTGGCACGGCCTGCTGCTCAGCGGCTGCCCGAACGAGCGCCTGCTCGACCTGCTGGCCGGCGTCAAGGCCGGGATGCGGCGCTACGAGAACCTGGTCGTCGCGGAGGACGAACCGGTGGCCCGCGAGTCCGAGGAACACTGCGAGATCGCCCGCAGACTGCTGGAGGACGACCTGGCCGGCGCGATCGAGGCGCTCAGGGCCAACTGGGTGGGCGGCATGGAGCGCATGCTCGCGCACCTTCCGGAGGAGTGACGGACCCCGCCCCGCCCGGGCCGCCGTTCTCGCCGTGCCGTGCCGTGCCGTGCCGGGGTCGTGCCCGGCCGGGCGAACCCCCGTGACTACCGGGCGTCGCCCCGGTCGGGTTCGCCCTCGCCGGTGGTCCCCTCGGCGGCGCGGTAGGCGGGAGCCAGCAGGTCGAGGAGCGCCGCCACACTGAGCCCGGTCTCCGCCGGGTGCCGGAGCCAGGTGCCGGAGGCGATGCGGTAGCGGTTGCGGCGCCCGGCGCGGGAACGGGTGAGGTACCCGGCCTGTTCGAGGTCGGTCACGATGGCTTGGACGGCGCGCTCGGTCAGCTGGACCTCCACCGCGACGTCCCGCAGCCGCACGCCGGGGTCCCGCGCGATCGCCGCGAGCACCCGGGCGTGATTGGTCACGAACGTCCAGCCCGTTCGCGCCGGTTCGTCGAGGGCCATGCCCCCATCGTAGGAGCGCCGGTTCGCGCCTCGCCACCTACGAATTGTCATTCCCGTATCTGTTGACGTGAGAAGTAATGCGTTCCACGCTGGAGACGCCCGCCTTCGTCGCTCGGAGGAGGAGATCATGCCTGACGATCCGCGTGCGAGCCGCTCCGGCACCCCGCCCTCCCCGCCGACGGTGGTGGACGGGAGCCGGCCGCCCGGAGCCCGGCGCCTGGCCGACGACCTGTGGATGGAGTCGGAACCCGTACGGGACCGGGTCCGGGTGCGGGTGTACGGCGAGATCGACCTCGACATCGCCGGGGCCTTCCACGACGCCCTCGACGAAGCCCTGCGTGCCAGCCGCACCGGTCTCGACCTCGATCTGTCCGCCGTCACCTTCTGCAACAGCACCGGGCTCAACACCCTGCTGCGCCTTCGCCTGGCCGCCCGCGGTTCCGGCCGCGACGTGGTGGTCACCGCGGTCAGCGCCCCGGTGGAGCGCCTCCTCGCCGTCACCGACACCGGCGGACTCTTCGCCCCCGGCGGCGGCGGGGGCGCCGGGCGCCCGGGCGGCGACGAGACCGGCTCTCCCTGACCTCGGACCCCGTGGCGCCCGGGAGCCGTGGCCTCGTCCGGTCGGGGCACGGTTTCGTCCCGCCGCGCGTGTGTAACGGCGCGTGGGCGGGGAACCCGCCGGACCAGGAAGATGAGAAGGGCGGACCGGGTGGCACCGGCCGGCGCCGTCGTGCGGAGCGCGACCGTCGCCGAGACCAGGATCCGGCCGCCCGACAGGGTCCTGCGGTGCCGAGTGAGGGCGTGCGATGGCTGTTCCCCCCGAGCCCCGGCCGGCCGGCGCGCGGCAGGTCAGAAGGCTGGCGCTGTACGGCAGCGACGGCGCGGTGCGCCGCTGCCGGGACTTCACCCGCGGCGCGCTGGCCGACTGGGAGTGGTTGCCGGCCCACGACGAGGACCGGCGGGCCGCCGCCGAGGACGTCCTGCTGATGGTCTCCGAACTGGTCACCAACGCCTGTCTGCACGTCGCGGGCGGACCGCGGGAGCTGCGGCTGTGCTGGGACGGCGTCGTGCTGCGGGCGGAGGTGGTGGACCCGAGTCCGGTGGCGCCCCTGCTGCGGCACCCGGCGGACCCGGGGCGCCCGGGCGGGTACGGGCTGCGGGTGGTGAACAGGCTCGCCCGGGCCTGGGGTTCGCTGCCGGAGGGGGAGGGCAAGACGGTCTGGCTGGAGGTGCTCGCACCGCCTGCCCCTCGCGAGGGGCGCTGACCGTTCCGTCCCGGGCTCCGCGGGTCGGGTCCCGCGCCGGGCGGTGCCGGTTCGTCGGCCGGGCCTGTCCGCGCCACGTCCTGGCCACTCCTCATCAGCGGACGACGAGCACTTCCGGGTGGGTGGGGGACGGTCCGCCGAAGAGGGGAGTGGGTCGGTGGCGGAGCTGGAGGTCGAAGTAGGCCGCGAGGTAGGTGCGTTGGGCGGCGAGGGCGCGGGAGCCGTCGAGGGTCCCGAGGAAGTGGTCGAACTGGTCGGCGGGCCAGGAGACGGCCGACCGGGCGGCGGGGAGGAGTAGTTCGAGGTCGGTGAACGACCCGTGGCCGGAGCCGTCGAGGGTGAGCTGGCGGCGCCAGGAGGAGAGGCGGGGCCAGAGCGCGTCCCACATGGCGTCGCGGGCGGGTCGCACGTCGGAGGCTCCGAAGAGGAGCAGCGGGCGGTCGAGGCCGTCGGCGGCGGAGCCGAAGACCGGGCCGTCCAGGGTGGCGGCGGCCAGCACGCGCGGGTCGTCGTGCAGGGTCTGGACGGCGGTGGCGCCGCCCATGGAGTGGCCGACCATGCCCACGGCGGCGAGGTCCAGGGAGGTGCCCAGGCCGGGCGGGAGGGGGCGCTGTTCGGCGTCCGGGTCGACGCCGGCCGCGAGGTCGGCCAGCCGGTCCAGGACGAAGCGGGTGTCGGCGGCGCGGTAGGCGACGATCTCCTCGTCGGTCATGGCGAACACGGCGGGCTTGTTGCGGACCTCCAGCCGTCCGTCAGGGAAGGCGACCTCGCCGGAGTCGAAGGTGTGGTCGATCGCGACGACCACGTACCCGCGCGAGGCGAGGTCCTCGGCGGCGAGGGTGCCGAAGGAGCGGTCCGCGCGCGAGCCGGGGGAGTAGAGGATCACCGGGTGGCGGGCGGTGCGATCGGCCGGCGCGTCCTGTCGGGAGTGGGTGAGCGGCCAGACCAGCCGGCCGGGGGCGGCGCCGAGGTAGTCGGATTCGAGGTGGGCCCGTTCGGCCGCCCCGATCCACGGCGCGAGCCGGTGGCCGGGGGAGCCGCAGGCGGCGGACGGGTACCAGACCTGAGCCATCAGCTCCCGGGGACGCGGGGTGGGCGCCCAGCGGTCCGGGCGCCGGGGATCGACGAGGTGCAGCGTGGTGGTGCCGACCGGCTGCGGCCCGGTCGGCGCGGGCAGCGTGAGCGCGATCGGCGCCGGCGTGGCCGTCGCGGCGGGCACGGTGGGCGCGGGTGCGGCGTGCGCGGCCGGGGCGGCGGTGGCGAGCGCGCCGGCGGCGAGCAGCGCGGCGAGCGCGGCGACGCCCGGACGGGGGCGGGGACGGGTGGTCATACGGGGGCCTCCGGTGGGTGACGGTGTGTCGGCGGGTGCCGCTCCACGGTCGCCGTCCCGCCCGCCCGGCGCGTCCGCCCGCGGGCAGACGACCGTGGACACCCCTCCGAAGGCGTACGACCGGGGGCATACGACCGTAGGTGGATGCCCGGCCGCCGCACCCGTGGCTAACCTGGCCGCGTGCAGACCGACCCACCGGGCGACGTGGCCCCGCCCCCCGCCCGGGCGCCGTGGACACGGCGGTTGGCCCCCACGCACTGGCTGGTGGCCGACGCGGTGGCCGGGGCGGTCGGCGCCGCCGTGACGGCCGCCCGGGTGGTCGCGGCCGCCCGGGAGTTCGACCCGCACGGGCGCGGGAACCCGCCGCCGGACGGTCCTGCGGCCCTCGCCGTCGCGCTGCTCGCGGTGGCGGCGCTCGGCGCCGCGGTCGCGGTCCGGCGCCGCCGCCCGGCCGGGGCGTGCGTGCTCGCGGCGCTCGCCTGGACCGGTCTGTCGGTCGGTTGCCGCCAGCCCGCGATGGGGCTGGTCGCCGGGTTCTGGGCGGTCGTGGCCGGGATGCTGGTGGCGTACACGGCGGCGGCCCACGGGCGGCGGGCGGCCCGGACGGCGCTCGGCGCGGCGGTGTTCGGCTGGGCTGTGACCCTGGCCGCGCCGGGCGAGGTGCGGGGCAACGTGCTGCTCGCGGTGGTCGGCCAGGCGGCGGCCTGGGCGGTCGGGGACGCCGTCCGCCGCCACCGCGCGCACCTGGCCGGCGCGGCCGCGTACCGAGCGGCGCTGGACCGTGCCGCGCGGGACGGCGAACGCCTGCGGCTGGCCCGGGAGGTGCACGACATCGTCGCGCACGGTCTGGGCGTGGTCAGCGTCCAGGCGGGCTTCGGTCGGTACGCGTTGGCGCGGCGCCCGGAGGAGGCCGATGCCGCGCTGGCGGCGATCCGGGTGGTGAGCGGGGAGGCGCTGCGGGAGACCCGGGCGCTGCTCGCCGTCCTGCGGGAGGACGCCGCTGCGGTGCCCGCCGTGCCGCCGCCGGCGCCGGGTCTGGCGCCGGCCGACCTGGAGCGGCTGGCGGCCCGGACAGCGGCCGCCGGGGTCGCGGTGGCCGTGACGGTACGCGGGCCGGTGCGCGCCCTGCCGCCCGGTGCCGGCCTGGCGGGCTATCGGGTGGTGCGGGAGGCGCTGGCCAACGTGATCCGGCATTCGGGCGCGGCGCGGGCCACGGTGGAGGTGGAGTACCGGGAGGCGGAGGTGTGGCTGGAGATCACCGACGGCGGCGGTGGCGACCCCGGCCAGTCGGGCGGCGGGAGCGGAGGCACCGGTCTGGCCGGGATGCGCGAACGTGTCGCGCCGTACGGGGGCTGGTGCGTCGCGGGGCCGCTGCCCGGCGGCGGGTTCCGGGTCACGGCGGTGCTGCCGGTGGAGCTGGAGGGGGTGGGCGGGGCATGACCGTTCGGGTGCTGGTGGCCGACGACCAGGCGCTGGTCCGGGCCGGGTTCGCCGGCATCCTGCGGCTCGCCCCGGGCTTCTCGGTGGCCGGGGAGGCGGCGGACGGTGCGCAGGCGGTCGAACTCGCCCGCCGGAAACGGCCGGACGTGGTCCTGATGGACATTCGGATGCCCGGCCTGGACGGCATCGAGGCGACCCGCCGGATCACCGCCGGCGCGTCCGGTAGCAAGGTGCTGATCCTCACCACCTTCGAGCTGGACGAGTACGTGCGCGGCGCGCTGCGGGCGGGGGCGAGCGGCTTCCTCCTCAAGGACGCCGAGCCGGTCGAACTGCTGGCCGCGACCCGCGCGGTGGCCGCCGGCGGGGCGGTGCTCGCGCCGAGCGTCACCCGGCGGCTGATCGACGGCCTGCTCGCCGAGGGCACCCCGGCACCCGCCGACCGGGAGCCCTTGGTCCCGTTCCCCGGCTGGCACTCGGACGGTGACCCGGATCCGGTTCCGGACCCGGCGAGGGAGCGGGCCCGGGCCGCCGTCGCGGCGCTGACCGGCCGGGAGCGGGAGGTGCTCGCCCTCGTCGGCGACGGCCTCACCAACCAGGAGATCGCCACCCGCCTGCACATCACCGAGGGCACCGCCAAGACCCACATCGGTCGGCTGCTCCACAAGGTGGCCGCCCGTGACCGCGTCCGCCTCGCCATCCTGGCCCACCGCGCGGGCCTCTCACGCTGACCGGCCGGCGGGCGACTCCTGGTCCACCGTCGGCTCTGCGGTGCCGGGCGTCTCCCCGGAGCTCCGGTAGCACCGGGCGGAACAGAAACGGTCGCGCCGCCGGACGCCCGGGTGGTGGTAGGCGTGTCCGCAGTGCACGCAGATCCGTGCGGTGTCCTGGCCGGGGTCCGGGGTTTCGGCGTCCTCGCCGTCCAGGCCGAGCGCCTGGAGCAGGGCCCTGCAGTCCTCACGGTCGTGGGAGCGGGAGGCCACCAGGAGCCGTGCCCGGGTCCGGACGGAAGCCGGGGCGACCTCGGTCACCGGCTCGATGATCTCTCCGAGGGTCGTCAGATCTCGATCAGCATGTTGCACGGGACTGCACCCCCTGGGACACCGGGACGCGACCGAACTCTCCAGTGTACTGCGGCGGCGGGGCGGACGCGTCCCCGACGTGGCGCCGGCCGACCGGTGCGCCTGGTGGGTGGGCGCCGCACCGTTCTCGGCGGTGCTCAGTCGGGGCGCTGGACGGGGTGGCGGGTGGCGCCGAAGCCCGTCTCGTGGTCCCAGACGTGGGTGCAGGAGGGGCACTGGAGGTGGAGCACGCTGCCGGTGTTGGACAGCAGGTAGCGCCAGTGTTCCCGGCAGTTGCGCCGCTCCGCGCAGCCGGCGCAGCCGCGGGAGTCGTCGCAGCCGGGGCAGGCCGCCCAGGCGCGGCGCCCGACGTCGGCCTGCGGGTCGATCGGCAGGCGTCCCGGGCCCGGTCGCAGGCGTCGTGCGAGGGCGGTCGGGTGGGTGGCGGCGGGCAGGTTGCGGAACATGGACGTGAACTTAGGTAAGGCTTGCCTATCTGTCAAGCGTGCTGGGTGCGGTCCGGACCCGGCGGTGGCCGGAGTGGTGTCAGTGGGGGTGGGCGGGAGCGGCCCGTGCGGAGCCGTGGACCCGGGCCAGGTCGTCCAGCAGCCCGGTCAGCCAGAGGGTGATGTCGACGGTGTGCAGCGAGGCCGGGTCGGCGGGTGTCCGGGTGGCCGTCACGCGGTCCTCGTGCAGCGCGGCGCGGACGTCGGCCAGTGCGCGCTCCGCGCCGCCGAGCCGGGCGGGTTCGAGCAGTGCCGCGCCCTGGCGGCGGAAGGCGGCGGCGACCTGGTCCGCGCGCCGCACCAGGTCGGCCGCCCCCTGCGGCCCGGTGGCGGCGGTCCCGGGCCGGACGCGGGCGAGCAGGGGTTCGGCGCCGCGTACGGTGTGTTGGCCGGTGAGCACGGCGGCCTGCCAGTTCGGTCCCTCCCCGGCCCGTTGATGCCGCTCGCTGCGGTACTGGGCGTACAGCGCCTCGGTGAGCAGCGCGCAGTGCCGGGCCTGTTGCAGGGCGCCCCGGGCGGGGCCCGAGCCGGTGAGCACGGCGACGGTCTCGGACAGTGCCGCGGCACTGCGGTCCAGCAGCTCGGCGGCGCGGCGCCGCAGGTCGTGGCCGCCGCCGCGCGGCCAGGCGCAGAGCCCGGCGAGGATGCCGATCGTCGCACCGGTGGCCACGTCGATCAGCCGGGCCTCGGCCAGTTGCCAGCCGGCCGGGGTGAGCTGGGTGAAGACCATGGCGATCACGACGGTGAACGTCCCCTGCGCCCAGGCCAGTCCGAGGACCGGGCTGACGGTGAACGCGAACAGCATCACCGGCGGCAGCGCCGCCGCGTAGAAGACCGGGTGGTCGCCGACCGCGAACAGCAGCAGAGCGGTCACGGCGGCGCCGCCGGCCGTGCCGGCCAGGGCCGGGCGCAGCGTCATCCGGGTGTCGACGGCGCTGGTCCGCATCAGGGTGAGGGTCGCCAGAAGGACCCAGAAGCCGTGGGTGAGGTCGAGAGCGCCGGCCACCAGGCGGGCCGCGCTGAGGGCGCCGGCGGTGCGCAGGGCGTTGCGGAAGTACACCGAGCGGGTGGTCAGGTTCCCGCGGACCCGGCGCCACCAGAGCATCGGCGCCGACTCGTAGGCGTACCAGAACGGGCCGGGCCGCTGCTCGGGGGGCGTGCGGTCGGGCGGTGGCGGCAGGCGGCGGGCGGTGCGGGTGGCGAGGGTGAGGAACCGGGTGCCCTCGGCGGCGCTCAGGGCGAGGGTTCCGAGCGCCAGCCGGGCCACCGTCGTTCGCGGGGGGCGCCGCGCCGCGGTGGCGCGGGGTTCGGTGGTGCCGGGTTCGGTGGGGTCGGCGGGGTCGGTGGCGCGGTCGGCGTCGAAGGCGGCGATCCGCGCCTCGATCGGCGCGACGGAGGGGACCGGCCCGTCCGTCCGTACCCCGGCCCCGGCCGCGCGCAGGGCGTCGGCGGTGGCTGCGGCCATGCCGGCCACCTCCGGGTAGGGGCCGCCGACGGGCCCGAGCCGGCGGACCCGCAGCAGTTCGGCGGCGGTGAAGTGCAGGGTGGTGGCGCAGTGGGTGAGGGCGCGGTCGACGGCGCCCGGTCCGGCGGGCCGTTCCATCATCGGGATCCGGGAGAAGCGCAGGTCGTCGAGGAGGGTCAGGGCGTGCTCCTCGGCGGGGGTGCCGGGCGGCGCAGGTCCGGGCCGGTCCGGCGCCGCCGTGGGCGGGCGGCCGGCGCAGTCGACGGCGGCGAGATCGGCCAGCCCGGCCACCGCCCCGGCGGCGCGGGCCAGGCGGTCGCGGTAGTCGGTCGGTGGCGGCTCGGGCCACAGCAGCCGCTCCGCCGCGGCGAGCAGCAGCAGGCCCGCGGTCACCCCGCCGAGTCGCTGCGGCAGGGTGTCCGGGGCGTAGGGCGGGAAGCACGGCAGGATGTAGAAGAGCTGGAGCCCGTTGGTGAGCCCGACCAGCCGCGGCCCGCCCACCGAGGCGAAGGCCACCACGAATCCCACGCCCGCCATCCCGAGCGCCGCCGTCCAGGCGTGCACGGCCAGGGCGGTGCCCAGGCACACCAGCACCCAGGCGAACGGCAGGGTCCGCAGCAGCGTGCGCACCCGGGTCCGCGCGCCGCCCTCCACCCGGGCCAGCAGGCCGACCGCGACCGCCCCGAACAGCGCGTAGGTCGCCGTCACCGGCTGGTGCAGGCCGTAGCGGAAGGTGTAGAAGCCCGCGCACGCGGCGGCGGTGACCCGGACCGCGCGGTGCACCACCGTCGCGTCGGGACGCGCCCGGCGCGGGGGCGCCGGCCGGTCGGGCAACTGCCGCATCGCACCTCGCTCCGGTGGGGAGTTCGGAACCGGGTGGGCCTGACCTCCCGGGGCCCGGCCGACCCGGTGGCGCGCGCCGTGGGCGAGGCGGTCCGGACGCGACCGGCCCGGTCACCCGTCGCTGCGACGTTCGTCCGGGTGGCGCCGCACACCTCCACCCTAGGGCCCGTGGTCGAACTCCCGCCTGCGGGACGGACAGCGGGTGTGTGGCGGACGACGGGTACGCGGAGGACGACGGGTGTGTGCGGACGACGGGCGGGGCTGCGGCGGGGTCGGCCCGGAGCGCTGCGCGGTCCGGCCGGTGGGTGGATCCCGCCTGCCGAGGGGTGCGCCGCCGCCCGGGCGCGCCGCTGTCGCCCGGGCGTGTGCGGTGTTCGGGTCCGCAGACCTTCGGCCCTTCGGCCCTTCGGCCCTTCGGCCCTTCGGCCCCTCAGACCTTCAGGCCGTGGCGGGTGACGTACCGGTAGTGGAAGACGAACAGCGCCGCCAGCACGACCGGCCACTGCAGGCCGTTGACCAGCGGGACGGAGTCGACCGGCAGCGTCTGGGCGAGGACCACCCTGATCACGGCGTCCACCGTGAACCCGGCGCCCCAGACCGCGGTGATCACGCGGATGTGCCGGCGGAAGTCGGCCTCCCGGTGCCAGCGCTCCATCCACTCGCGCGCGCCCTCCTCGCCGATCTTCGAGGCGACGACCGTCCGTCCGGCGCTGAGCATGAACGGCCGTTGGGTGGCCAGCGTGCCGAGCACCCACAGGCCCACCACGCCGAACAGCCAGCTGTCCCGGACGAGCAGGGTCCTCGGGTCGCCGGTGACCATCGACATGAGGGCGCCGACGACCAGCAGCGTCAGGGTGAACACCGGCATCGCCTCGACCCTGCGGCGTTTCACCATCCCGTACGCGATCCACGGGGCGAGCAGCAGACCGCTCACGGCCAGGGCCGCCCACTGGCTCGCCCCCAGGCCCTTCAGCACGTAGTAGCCGGCGAGCGGCACGGCCAGTTCGAGGACCAGTGCCCGGGCCGCCGCCAGGCGCCCGGCGCGGGTGGCCCGCGCCTTCGGCGGCGTGGGCGCTGATCCGGGTGCCGCGATGTCCCGCACGATGTCCCCCTCGGTGGTGCTGACGACGGTCGCCATGTCCTGTTCCCCCACAGTCCTTCGGTGTCCTCGCGGTCGTGGCCGCGCTGTCGTGCCCGGCGGGCGGGCGCTACGGTGTCCGGCGGGTGGCCCGGTCGAAGATGTCGGCCAGCTCGCGCCCGCAGGCGGCCACGTCCAGCCCGGGGTCGGCGGCCGCGCGCAGGACCACCCCGTCGACGGCTCCGCGCATCGCGGTGACCATCACCCGGACGTCGAACTCCCGGAACTCCCCGGCGGCCTGGGCCTCGCGCATGCGCTGCTCCTGGACATCCATGATCGACTTCAGGGAGTCCGAGAACCCGACGCGATGCGGGTCGTCGCCCTTGAGGTTGGTGACGACCTCGGTCAGGGCCGGCAGGTGCTTGGGGTGGGCCGCGAGCAGCTCGACGTTCGACTCCAGGTAGGCCCGGAGCCTGCCCGAGTACCCGTCGGCGGCGCCGATCCGGGGCAGCATGAATGCTTCGGACACCCGCATGACCTCGGCGACCACCTCGTGCATCAGGTCGTCCTTGCCGGCGAAGTGGTACGAGATCATCCCGGTGCTGCTCAGTCCGGCCTGCTTGGCGATCTTCGCGAACGAGGTCTTGGCGAAGCCGACGTCCGCGAGCACCACGATGGCGGCCTGGACGATCTGGGCGCGTCGCGCCGATTCGGTGAAGGTGCGTCCCGACCCGGAGCCATCCTGCTCGCTCGTGCTGCTCTTTGCTTGCATGAGCAAAACTGTAGAGCTTCTTGCTCGGCTGAGCAAGACCCCGGAGGCCGTGGTGGGCCCCGCTGCCGTGGAAGCGGTTCCGGTCGGCGGTGGGCTCCTTGGGGGTGGAAGGTCGAAACGGCCTGCGAGGAGGCACTATGGCCAGTTCATGCCAAGATTCTGGATGGGGTTCGTCCCACCCCGACCGCGCGGAGCGGTCCCGGACGACGGGGCGGTTGCACAACGCCGTCGCGCTCTCCGCCGCCCTGCTGTTGCTCGCCCTCACGGTCGCCGTCGTCCTGTTCGTCGCCAGGATCGGCCAGGCCGTGCAGCACTCCCGCTCCCCGGTCTGTCTCGGTCTCACGATCGGCGGCACGACGACGGGGGACGGGCCGAGGGTGGGGGGCGGCACGACGACGGGGGGCGTGGCGAGGGCGGCGGAGGTGGCGGGGTGAGCGCGCGGGTGGGCCCGGGCGACCCGCGCCGCGGTGCGCGGGCGGGGTTCGCTAGGTTGGGGAACCGACGTGCGCGATCCCGGCTCCGCGGAGGGGTATTCACGATGGTCGATCAGACGGCCCACCAGCTGTTCTCCTACGGGACGCTGCAACTTCCCGAGGTCCAGCTGGCCCGGTTCGGCCGGCTCCTGGAGGGACGCTCCGACGCGCTTCCGGGCTTTCGCCTGACCTGTGTCACCATCACCGACCCGGAGGTGATCGCGGCCAGCGGCAGCGATCGCCACCCCCTCGTGGTCGCCTCCCCGCAGGGCGCGGACGCGGTGCCGGGCAGTGTCTTCGCGATCACCGACGCCGAGCTCGCCGCGGCGGACGACTACGAGGTCGACGACTACGCCAGGACCGAGGTCGTCCTGCGGTCGGGTGCCCGGGCCTGGGCCTATCTCGCCGCGCGCCCGGAGGAGGGCGCGGCGAGATAGGGCCTCGCCCAGGCGGGAGGCGCGGCAGGTGGGGGAGCGCGGGAGGCGCGGGAGGCGCTCACCACCCTCGTGGGCGGGCCGTGCGATCCGGTTAACTCCCCGATCCACCCACTGTGACGGCACCGAAACGCGGGCTTCCTAGGGTCGCGACCGTGGGATCCTCCCACCACGTGATCCCTGGGAGGGAGTCCCGGTGACGGCACCAGGTTCGAAGGCGGACGGCGTGCGGACGGTCTGCTCGTACTGCGGTGTCGGCTGCGGCATCGTGCTCGACATCGGCCGGGACGCCGCGACCGGCAGGCGCACCGTCGGCAAGGTGTCCGGGGACCGGAGCCACCCGACGAACGCCGGGCGGCTCTGCACCAAGGGCGCCACCGGTGCCGAACTGATGGCCGCTTCCGGGCGGGCCGGTACGGCGCTGATCCGCACCGAGCGGGGCGCCGAGCCCGCCGAGGTGGACGTGGACGCGGCGATCACGGCGGTCGCCGGGCGCCTGCGGGCGATCCTGGACGAGCACGGCCCCGACGCGCTCTCCTTCTACGTCTCCGGACAGATGTCCCTGGAGGCGCAGTACCTGGCGAACAAGCTCGCCAAGGGGTTCGTGCGCACCGGCCGGATCGAGTCCAACTCCCGGCTGTGCATGGCGTCGGCCGGCTCCGGCTACAAACTGTCGCTGGGCGCGGACGGGCCGCCGGGCTCGTACCGGGACTTCGACCACGCGGACGTCTTCTTCGTCATCGGGGCCAACATGGCCGACTGCCACCCGATCCTGTTCCTGCGGATGATGGACCGGATCAAGTCGGCCGGGGCGAAGCTGATCGTCGTCGACCCCCGGCGCACCGCCACAGCCGCGAAGGCCGACCTGTTCCTGCAGATCAGGCCGGGCACCGACCTGGCGCTGCTGAACGGGCTGCTGCACCTGCTGGTGGCGGACGGTCACCTCGACGAGGCCTTCGTCGCCGAGTACACCGACGGCTGGGAGGACCTGCCGGCCTTCCTGGCGGACTACCCGCCCGCGACGGTCGCCCGGATCACCGGGATACCGGAGGAGGACCTCCGGCGGGCCGCGCGGTGGATCGGCGAGGCGGGCGAGTGGATGAGCTGCTGGACGATGGGCCTCAACCAGTCCACCCACGGCACCTGGAACACCAACGCGCTGGTCAACCTGCACCTGGCCACCGGCGCGATCTGCCGCCCCGGCTCCGGCCCGTTCTCGCTGACCGGCCAGCCCAACGCGATGGGCGGCCGCGAGATGGGCTACATGGGACCGGGCCTGCCCGGCCAGCGCTCCGTCCTGGTGGACGAGGAGCGTGCCTTCGTCGAGGAGCTCTGGGGCATCGAGGCGGGTACCCTGCCCACCGAAACCGGGCGCGGCACGGTGGAGATGTTCGAGCGGATGGCCGCCGGCGAGATCAAGGCCTGCTGGATCATCTGCACCAACCCGGTCGCCTCCGTCGCCAACCGCAGGACCGTCATCGCCGCCCTGGAGGCCGCCGAACTGGTCATCACCCAGGACGTGTTCACGGAGACCGAGACCAACGCGTACGCCGACGTGCTGCTGCCCGCCACGCTGTGGGCCGAGTCCGACGGCGTCATGATCAACTCCGAGCGGAACCTCACCCTCGTCCAGGGCGTCGTGGACCCGCCCGGACAGGCCCTGCCCGACTGGCAGTTGATCGCCCGGGTCGCCTGCGAGATGGGCTTCGCCGACGCCTTCGGCTACGCGAGCGCCGAGGAGGTCTTCGAGGAGCTCAAGCGGGCCTGGAACCCGAAGACCGGCTGGGACCTGCGCGGTGTGAGCTACCGGCGGCTGCGCGAGGCACCGGTGCAGTGGCCGGCCGCCGCCCCGGACGGCCCCGACCGCAACCCGATCCGCTACCTCAACGACGGCGTCAGCCAGAGCCTGCTGGAGCGCGCGGACGGGAGCAGGCCCCGGCTGGCGTTCCCCACCGCCACCGGTCGCGCGCGGTTCTTCGGCCGGCCGCACCTGCCCGTCGCCGAACTCCCCGACGACGACTACCCGTTCGTCCTCAACACCGGCCGCCTCCAGCACCAGTGGCACACCCTCACCAAGACCGGCAGGATCGCCAAGCTCAACCGGTTGGACCCGGGCCCCTTCGTCGAACTCCACCCCGAGGACGCCGCCGCGATGGGGGCCGAGGACGGTGACCGCGTCGAGGTCGCCTCCCGGCGCGGGCGCGCCGTCCTGCCCGCCGTCGTCACCGACCGGGTCCTCCCGGGGACGTGCTTCGCGCCGTTCCACTGGAACGACCTCTTCGGTGAGTACCTCGGCATCAACGCCGTCACCAACGACGCCGTCGACCCGATCTCCTTCCAGCCCGAACTCAAGGCGTGCGCCGTCGCGTTGCGCGTGGTGCCCGCCGCGGCGCCCGAGGAGACCGCACCCGTGCCGGTGCACGCGGGCCCCGCCGTGCCGTCCCGCCGGCGGCCGGAGGCGCCCGTACCGCCAGGGGCGGCCGGTTCCGCCGTCGGCGGTGGGCCCGAGGCCGTGCCCGCCCTGGCCGCCCTGTTCGGCATCGCCGATCTGACCCCGCCGACGCTCGCCGAAGCGGAGCGCCGCTACCTGGCCGGGTACCTCTCCGGCATTGCCGGCGGTACCGTCCCGGTACCGCCGGGCGTGGTCCCGGTGCTGCCGGCGGGCGCGCCGTTCGCCCCGGGGACGGCGCTGTGGGTGAACGGTGTGCTCGCCGGCATGTTCTCCCGCGCCGCCGCGCCCGGCGCCATGGGCGAGCCGGCCGGGGGCCCCGCCGCCGCTGCCGCCCCCGGGCCCGCGCCGGCCCGGGACCTGCTCGTGCTGTGGGCCTCGCAGACCGGCAACGCCGAGGAGTTCGCGGCCACCGCGGCCGCGCGCCTGACCGAAGCCGGACGCGCCCCGACCCTGCTCGCGATGGCCGACACCACACCCCGACAGCTCACCGCCGGCACCGATCTGCTGATCGTCACCAGCACCTTCGGCGACGGGGACGCGCCCGACAACGGCGCTGCGTTCTGGCAGGGCCTCAGCGCCGCCGACGCCCCGCGGTTGGAGGGCCTGCGCTACGCCGTCCTCGCCTTCGGCGACTCCAGCTACGACGACTTCTGCGGGCACGGCCGACGCCTGGACGAGCGCCTCGCGGACCTCGGCGCCACCCGGCTGCACCCCCGGACCGACTGCGAGCCGGACGACGACGAGCCCGCCGGGAAGTGGCTCACCCAGGTCGCCGGCACCCTCGCCGCGCCGGTCGCGCCCGCTCCGGCGGCGCCCCCCGCGCCCCGGGCCGCCGGGCCCGCCGGTCAGGCGAAGACGTCCCCCTTCGCCACCCTCCTGATCGGCAACCGGCTGCTCAGCCTGCCCGGATCGCAGAAGGAGGTGCGGCAGTTCGCCTTCGACACCCGCGCCGGCGCGCTCGCCTACGAGGCCGGTGACGCCCTCGGCGTCCAGCCGGCCAACAGCTCGGCACTCGTGGCCGAATGGCTGGCCCTGACGGGCCTCGACCCCGGGGAGCGGGTCCGGGTGCCCGACGGCGGCGACCTGCCCCTCGTCGAGGCCCTGCGGACCCGTCTGGACATCGCCCGGATCACCCCGGACCTGCTCGGGTTCGTCGCCGAGCGCACCGGTGACCGCGCCCTGAAGCGGCTGCTGCGCCCCGACAACAAGGGTGAGCTGGCGAAGTGGAGCTGGGGCCGGCAGGCCGCCGACGTGGTCGGCGCCTTCCCGCTCCGGGCGTCCGCCGCCGAATGGGCCGGGGTGCTCAGACCGCTCCAACCCCGGCTGTACTCCATCTCCTCCAGCCCGCTGGCGCACCCCGGAGAGGTCCGCCTCACGGTGTCCGTCGTCCGGTACACCAACGACCTCGGCCGGGACCGCGCGGGCGTCTGCTCCTCGTACCTGGCCGACTGCGCCGACGACGGCCCGGTGCCGGTGTTCGTCCGGCGTTCCCCGCAGTTCCGTCCGCCGACGGGCTCCGCCACTCCGATGATCATGGTGGGCCCCGGCACCGGCGTCGCGCCGTTCATCGGCTTCCTGGAGGAGCGGCAGGCGCGCGGTCACACCGGCCCGAACTGGCTGTTCTTCGGCGAACAGCGCTCGGCCACCGACTTCTACTACCGCGAGGACCTGGAGACCTTCCGCGCCTCCGGTCACCTGGACCGCCTCGACCTCGCCTTCTCTCGGGACCAGCGCCGCAAGGTCTACGTCCAGGACCGGATGCGCGAGCAGGGCCCGCGCCTGTGGCGCTGGCTCCAGGACGGCGCCCAGCTCTACGTCTGCGGCGATGCCGGCCGGATGGCCAAGGACGTCGACCGGGCCCTGCGGGAGGTTGTCGCCGCGCACGGCGGGATGGACGAGGAGTCCGCCGCCGGGTACGTCCGGCAGCTGGCGAGCGACAAACGCTACGTCCGGGACGTCTACTGAGCGGGGGCCGGCCCGGTCAGACCGCGGACAGCCGCAGCGTGAACGGCGAACCGGCGGTGCCGGGCGTCCAGCCCTTCGACCGCGCGTCCCTGTCCGTCGCCAGTCTCCCCGCCCGGCCCCACGCGTGTCACCGGGTCTCGCCCGGTGGTTCGGCGCGGTCCCGTGGCGTCCGGCGGCGAGATCGGCCGGACCACGGCCCAACAGCTTGCACCTGCGAGGCCACGATGAGTAGCGGGCTCGCAGATGCAAGCCCGGAATGAGTCCACTCCCGTTGGTTGATCATCCAGCCCGGACGTGGATCACTGGTGTTCAGCACCACTCGTCCCCACCGTCACCCCGTTGCTTCAATCACCGTATCGAGCTACCCGGACGGTGGAAGAGCATGGATCTGAACACGGTGACGGAGGTACGCGATGCCCGCCGTCGCGAGGCATGGCAGCAGGGTGACGCCTGGCTGGGCGGAGGCACCTACCTGTTCTCCGAGCCGCAGCCGCACATCCGTCGGCTGATCGACCTCAGCCGGACCGGCTGGGAGCCGCTGGAGGTCACCGCCGACGGGGACCTGGAGATCGCCGCCACCTGCACGATCGCCCAGCTCTCCCGCCTGCCGAAACCGTGGACGGCCGGCCCGCTCTTCGAACAGTGCTGCCGGGCCTTCCTGGCGTCCTGGAAGATCTGGAACATGGCCACCGTCGGCGGCAACCTGTGCAACGGGCTGCCCGCCGGGCCGATGATCTCCCTCACCGCCGCACTGGACGGCGTCTGCGAACTGCTCTCCCAGAGCGGCTCGGTGCGCAGGGTGCCGGTCGCGGACTTCGTGATCGGAGCCGGCGTCAAGGTCCTGCAGCCCGGTGAACTGCTCCGCTCGATCACCCTGCCGGCCCGCGCGCTCGCGAGCCGTACGGCCTTCCGGCAGGCGTCGCTGTACGGGCTGGGCCGCTCGGGTGCGCTGCTCATCGGTGCGGTCGACCCGCTCGACGGCACCCTGACGCTCACCATCACCGCCTCCACCGTCCGGCCGATCCAGCTGCGCTTCCCGCTGCCGCCGAACGCGGAGGCGGTCCGGGAGGCGGTCGAGTACGCCGTCCGGCCCGAGGAGTACTACGACGACATCCACGGGCTGCCCGCCTGGCGACGGCACATGACGTTCCGCTTCGCCGAGGAGATCCGCCGCGAACTGATCGATCCCGCGCCGGCCGGTTCCCGGTCGGCCACGTCCTCGCCGGCCGCGTCGGCGCCGGCCCGTTCCGCACCGACCGAGGAGGCCGGACGATGAGCTTCGAGATCCGTGTCAACGACCAGGACTTCGACGTCGAGCCCCGCCCGGGCCAGTGTTTGCGGACCTATCTGCGCGACCGGGGCTGGTTCGGGGTGAAGAAGGGCTGCGACGCCGGTGACTGCGGCGCGTGCACCGTCCAGGTCGACGGCAGGCCCGTGCACAGCTGCGTCTACCCGGCGGTGCGGGCCCGGGGGCACGCGGTGACCACCGTCGAGGGGCTGGCCAAGGACGGCGAACTGCACCCCATGCAGCAGCGGTTCCTGGATGCCCAGGGCTTCCAGTGCGGCTTCTGCACCGCCGGGTTCCTGATGACCACCTCGGCCCTCGACGCGGAGCAACTGACCGATCTGCCCCGGGCGTTGAAGGGCAACCTGTGCCGCTGTACCGGCTACCGGGCGATCGAGGACTCGGTGCGCGGGGTCAAGCACACCGAGCGGCCGTGCGCCGGGCAGGCCGTCGGGCGCAGCCTCGGGGCGCCGGCCGGACCGCAGGTGGTCACCGGCACCGCCCGGTACACCTTCGACGTCGAGGTGGAGGGCCTGCTGCACATGAAGCTGCTGCGCTCCCCGCACCCGCACGCCCGGATCGTCTCGATCGACACCTCGGCCGCGCTGCGGGTGCCCGGTGTCCAGGCGGTGTTCACCCACCACGACGTGCCGGACAAGCTGTACTCCTCGGCCCGGCACGAGCACCCCACCGAGGACCCGGACGACACCCGGGTCCTGGACGACGTGGTGCGCTTCGTCGGGCAGCGGGTGGCCGCCGTGGTCGCCGACAGCGAGGGGGCCGCCGAGGAGGGCTGCCGCCGGATCGTCGTCGCGTACGAGGAACTCCCCTACGTGGTCGACCCGGAGCTGGCGATGCTGCCCGGCGCGCCGGTGATCCACCCGAAGGGCCCGGAGTCGCGCATCTTCCGCGCCCGGGACAACGTCTGCGGCGAGGTGCACGGCGAGCTGGGCAACGTCGAGCAGGGGTTCACCGAGGCCGCCGTCGTGTACGAGGAGACCTTCCAGACCCAGCGGGTGCAGCACGCCAGCCTGGAGACGCACGGGTGCGTGGCGTGGTTCGAGGAGAACGAGGAGAGCGGCGAGGAGCGGATCGCGGTGCGCTCCAGCACCCAGGTGCCCTTCCTGACCCGCCGGGCGCTGTGCGACCTGTACGACCTGCCGATGGAGAAGGTCCGGGTGGTGGCCGGCCGGGTCGGCGGCGGGTTCGGCGGCAAGCAGGAGATGCTCACCGAGGACATCGTGGTGCTGGCCGCGTTGAAGCTGCACCGGCCGGTGAAGCTGGAGTTCACCCGGCCCGAGCAGTTCTACGGCGCCACCACCCGGCACCCGTTCAAGGTCACGGTGAAGGTCGGCGCCCGGCGGGACGGTGTCCTGACGGCGCTGCAGTTCCGGGTCGTCGCCAACACCGGCGCGTACGGCAACCACGGCCCGGCGGTGATGTTCCACAGCGTCGGCGAGTCGATGGGCGTCTACCGGGCGCCGAACAAGAAGGTGAACGCCTACTCGGTGTACACCAACTGCGTGCCGGCCGGGGCGTTCCGCGGCTACGGGCTCGGCCAGGTGACCTTCGCCCTGGAGTCGGCGATGGACGAGCTGGCCCGCCGGCTGGACCTCGACCCCCTGGTCCTGCGCGAGCGGAACGTCATCGGCCCCGGCGAGCACATGGAGGGCCCCCTCGGCGAGGAGGAGGACCTGCACGTCGCCAGCTACGGCCTGGACCAGTGCCTCCAGGTGGTCCGGGACGCCCTCGCCGACGACCGCAGCGCCGAGCTGGCCCCGCCGGGCTGGCTGGTCGGGCAGGGCTTCGCGATGTCCGCCATCGCCACCGGCCCGCCCGGCGGCCACTTCGCGGACGCCACGGTGAAGCTGCTGGAGGACGGCACCTACGACATCGCGGTCGGGACCGCGGAGTTCGGCAACGGCACGACCACCGTCCACAAGCAGATCACCGCCGGCGCCCTGGGCACCACGGTGGACCGCATCGCCATCCGGCAGTCCGACACCGACGTGGTCAAGCACGACACCGGCGCGTTCGGCTCGGCGGGCACGGTGGTGGCGGGCAAGGCCGTGATGAAGGCCGCCAACGCCCTCGCCGAGCAGATCCTCTCCTTCACCGCCGAGTACGCCCGCACCCCGCGCAGCCTGGTCCGGCTGAACGCCGAGGTGGTGGAGTGCGACGGCCGGTCCGTCCCGCTCAAGGAGGTCTTCGAGGCCGCGCGCGGCCAGGGGGTCGAGCTCACGGCCGACGGTCACTGGGGCGGCTCACCGCGCTCGGTGGCGTTCAACTCGCAGTGGTTCCGCGTCGCCGTCGACCCCGACACCGGGGAGATGCGGATCCTGCGCAGCGTCCACGGAGCCGACGCCGGCAAGGTGATGAACCCGCTGCAGTGCCGCGGCCAGGTCGAGGGCGGCGTGGCCCAGGCGCTCGGCGCCACGCTGTTCGAGCAGGTGCTGGTCGACGAGCGGGGCGAGGTGACCACCGCGGCCTTCCGGCGCTACCGGCTGCCCGCCTACGCCGACGTGCCGCGCACCGAGGTGCACTTCACGGAGACCTCCGACGCGATCGGCCCGCTCGGCGCCAAGTCGATGAGCGAGAGCCCGTTCAACCCCGTCCCGCCGGCCTTCGCCAACGCGCTGCGCGACGCCACCGGCATCCGCTTCACCGAGGCGCCGTTCCTCCGCGACAAGGTGTGGCAGGCCATCGCCCGCTACGGCGGGGGGACGGGTCCGGCCCGCGCGTGAGCGGCGGGCGGGCCACCCCGGCCGCGCACCCGTCCGTGCGCGGCCGGGTGCGCGGGGCCGAACCGGGCTTCCCGGTGGCGTAGTTCGGCCGCGACCGGTCTTGTAGGATCGACGGTCATGGTTGATCTCTACCCTCCCACCGATCCCTACGACAGCGGATTCCTCGACACGGGCGACGGCAACCGCGTCTACTACGAACAGCTGGGCAACCCCGGGGGCAAGCCCGCCCTGTCCGTCCACGGCGGCCCGGGGGCGGGCGCGTCGCGGCAGCCGATGAGGGCGTGGGACCCCGCGTGCTACCGCCTGGTCCGCTTCGACCAGCGCAACTGCGGTCGCAGCACCCCGCACGCCAGCGACCCGGCGGCGGACATGAGCCTGAACACCACACGGCACCTGATCGACGACATCGAGCGACTGCGTGAACACCTCGGCATCGAACGCTGGTTGCTGGCCGGCGGCTCCTGGGGCGCGACCCTGGTCCTGGCGTACGCGCAGCAGCACCCCGAGCGGGTCAGCGAGATCTCCCTCCAGGCGGTGACGATGACCCGCCCCTCCGAGACCTACTGGCTCTACCGGGGCGCCGGGCGCTTCTACCCCGAGGCGTGGGACCGGTTCCGCGACGGCGTCCCCGCCGACGAGCGGGACGGTGACCTGGTCGCGGCCTACGCGCGGCTGATGGAGCACCCCGACCGGGCGGTCCGGGCGAAGGCCGCCGCCGACTGGCTCGCCTGGGAGGACGCGGTCATCTCGAACGAGCCCAACGGCGTGCCCGGCATGTACAGCGATCGCGAGGTCGACGCGCAGATCGCCTTCGTCCGGATCTGCGCCCACTTCTTCAGCCACGGCGCCTGGCTGGAGGAGGACCAACTGCTGCGCGACGCCCACAAGCTGGCCGGCATCCCGGGCACGCTGGTGCACGGCCGGCACGACATGGGCAGCCCGGTGGAGTCGGCCTGGGCGTTGGCGAAGGCGTGGCCGGACGCGCGGCTCCAGATCTTCGAGGACGCCGGGCACACCGGGAGCGAGGCGATGAAGGTGGCGGCCAGGGCGGCCGTCGAGGCGTTCAAGCACCGGTGACCCCGGGGGCCGCGACGGCCCGCCCACACGAGGGTCCCGCCGCCGCGACGGCCCGCCCACGCGAGGGTCCCGCCGACCGCGCGATCGGGCCGGCGGGACCGGGCGGTCCGTCAGCGCGACCGGGCGGCACCGAGAGCGAAGCGGCTCGCGGCCGGGTGGCCCTCGACCAGGTCCGCGGCCAGCTCGCCGAGCACCGGCGCGAACTTGAAGCCGTGCCCGGAGAACCCGGCCAGGACGGTCACCGGGCCGCGCCGGTCGATGACGAAGTCGTGGTCCGGAGTGGTGGTGTACAGGCAGGTGCTCGCCGTCGGGGCGCTGTGGTCGACGCCCGGCAGCCAGCGCCGCGCGTACTCCCGCACCTCCTCCACCGCGGCCCGGTCGGGGCGGTCCACGCGGTGGTCGGGGTCGACGACCGGTCCGACGCCGTGGAAGCCGACCTTGACGCCGTCGGCGCTGCCGAGCCCGTACACACCGGCGGCCGAGGCCAGCCGCGCCCCGCCGTGGTGGATGAAGCTCGGCCAGTCCAGCGGCGCGGCGGCCGGGAAGTGCACCGGTCGCTCCTCGGTCACCCGCATCGGCGGCAGGCCGGGCACGAGGTCCGACAGCAGGCCCGGCGCCCACCCGCCGACCGCCACCACGACGTGCTCGGCGCGGATCGCCTCCGCGTCGTCGGTCACCAGCTCGACGCCCCGGTCGCGCACGGTGAGCCGGCCGATCCGGACGCCGTGCCGGACGACGGCGCCGTGCCCGACGGCCGCGCGCTGGAACGCCGCCACGCAGTGATCGGCGTGCAGCCGCCCGGCCTCGGGGTGGAACAGTGCGGAGGTGTCGGCCCGCAGTCCGGGCCATCGCTCGGCCACCTGTGCGGGGTCGAGCAGCTCGGCGGGCCGCCCGGCGGCGGTCAGCGCCCCGTACAGGTCCGAGGTCACGGCTGCCGGACCGTGGTCCACCGCGCCGGTGAGGGCCAGGAGTTCGGCGTCCGCCTCCTTCTCCAGCCGTCGCCAGAGCGGCAGCGCCCGGACGGCGAGGTCGACGTAGAAGGCCTCCGGGTAGGCCAGCCGGAAGATCCGCGAGCTGCCGTGCGAACTGCCCCGGTCGTGTCCCGGCGCGAACTGCTCCAGGAGCGTGACCCGGTGGCCCCGCGCGGCGAGCCGCCAGGCCGCCGAGGAGCCCATCACCCCGCCCCCGACGACAACGACATCACCGGTCATGCGTACTCCGTGACATGCGGACTCCGTAAGGTGTCGGGCGGCCCGTGGGGCCCGCGTGGCGCCGGCGCCCCCGGGAGGGAGCGACCGCGCTCCCCGACCGGCGGACGGCGCGCTCCGGTCGCGGTCACCGGAGACTACCGTGGGCCGGTGCTTCGGTCGACACCCGTCCACCGGGGGCCCGGCACCGGACCGGCCTACAACGCCGGGACCGTCCCGAGCAGTTCGCCCAGCCGCTGGATCGTGGCGGGAGCCTCGCGGTGCAGGCCGGCGACGTCCAGGCCCTCGTCGCCGAGGATCATCAGGAGCGCCTGTTCGCCGATCGCCAGCACCACTACGTAGCCGCCGTTGCAGCGGGTGACCACGTCGCGCAGGCCGCCCAGGCCGACCTCGGCGGCGGTGCGCCGGCCGAGTCCGAGCATGGCGGCCGACAGGGCGGAGGCCGACTCGGGGTGGACCGCGGCCGTGTCGGCGGCCACCAGCAGGCCGTCGGCGGTCGAGATGACACTCTCGGAGATGCCCATGACCCGCTCACGGAGGGTCTTCAACTCGTCGACGAGTGCTGCGGGTGACGTCTGGCTGCTCATGGTGCGCTCTTCTCGGTCTCTTCGGTCGTCTCGGTGCGCTCGGCGCGGTGATCGTTCGGGGGTTCGTCGGAAGCGGCGGCCGGGCCCTCGGGCCGGGCGGGCGGCCCGGTGAGGTCGGTGGGCGCGGCGGGACCGCCCCGGCCCTCGGGACCGCGCCGTCCGGGTGTGCGGCGCGGCAGCGGTCCGGTGGCGGCCGGCGGCGGGCCGGTGTGCGGTGCGCGCGGCGCCACGCTCGGCACCGCGCCGGCGGGCAGCGCCGGTTCGCGGTGGAGCAACTGCCGGGCGTCCATCCGGACCAGGTCGAGCAGCACCGCGAACAGTCCTCGCCCGAGGGTGAACCCGATGTCGCGCGCGGTGCGCCGGCCGGTGGCGGCGACCAGGATGTCCCGGTAGCGGCCCGGGATCAGCGGCGCCTTCGACTCGGCCTGGGCGGCGGGGCGGATCCGGCGGCGGGCCAGTTCGCCGGGCGGGCCCCAGAGGTCGGTCACCAGGGCCACCCGCCGGCCGGTCTCCTCGAACAGCCGCCGGGGTTCGATCCCGGGGCGCAGCGCGATCCGCGCGGGGGCGGCCGCCTCGACCACCTCCCAACTGCCGGGCGGACTCAGCACCAGGGCGAAGGCGCCGTCGAAGGCGGCGGCCGCGCACACGGTCTCCAGCTCGGCGGCGCCGATCGACCCCTGCGCCACCAGCGCGGCACCGAGGTCGCCGGCGCGCGGCCCGGGCGCGGCGGCCGCGGTCGTCGCGGCGGCGGCCCAGTCCGCCTCGCCTACGCGCCGGGACTTCAGCAGCAGGGTCTCGACGGTCGGGGCACCGGGCGTGTCGATCGCGGTCACCAACCCCTGCTCCAGGTGGATCGTGCCGCCCGGCGCGCTGGAGACGACGACCGAGCCGGTGAAGTCGTCCTGGCGCAGGGTCAGCAGCAGGGCCGGGACATTGCGGACGGCGGGGGCCACCGGCGTGGCCGGCCGAGGGGTCGGGGTGCCGTCCGTCATGCCAGCAGGTCCCGTGCGTGGTCGGCGCTCTGGCGGATCGCCAGCGCCAGGTTGGTCCGCTCGCGGTCCAGCACGGTGGCCAGCAACAGGGGGTCGCCCTGCCGGTGCACCACCTGGACGACGTGGTGATGGCGGGTGCTGGTGACCACCAGGCTCTCCAACTCGCCCTCCGCTCCGGCCTCGCACAGCCGCTCGCTGATCAGACCGGTCAGCTCGGCGAGCTCGGCACCGGTCCCGAGCAGTCGGTGCTCCCCGACCGACCGGTGGTCGAGGCCCGTGACGGCGTCGACCAGAGCGGCGCCGACCACTCCGGGGGAGTCGAGCACATCGGAGAGGGAAGCTTCGAGCGCGTGCACCAGTACCCCTTCACATTCTGAACCGCTGGCAGCGTACTTTATTTCACCATTTCCGTGCGGTGGCCACACCACATGACCTTCTTGCTACTTTGTTCCTGCACACGGGGGTTCCGCCCGGACGGCACGCAAAGGACGAACGGTTCATGAACATTGACGGCGCGCTCACCGACGCGATGAGTATCGAGGGTGCCATCGGGGTGGCCCTGGTCGACTACGAGAGCGGTATGGCGCTCGGCCTTCTCGGCGGGAACCAGCAGCTCGACCTGGAGATCGCGGCGGCCAGCAACACCGAGGTCGTCCGCGCGAAGATGCGGGCCATGGCCGCGCTGTCGATCGACGACGTGATCGAGGACATGCTGATCACGCTCGGCGGCCAGTACCACCTGATCAGGCCACTGTCGGGCGCCCGCGGCTCCCTCTTCCTGTACCTGGCGCTGGACCGCTCGCGGGCCAACCTGGCGCTCGCCCGGCACGGCCTCAAGCGCATCGAGGCCGGGCTGGACGTCTAGCCGCCCGCCGTGGGCGGGCGGCCCCCGCCCGGGGAAATCCGGCGGACCGCGCGTCACCCGGCAATGGCCGGGCGGAATGTAGACGATGCGTGATGAACCGACTACCGCGATCGGCCCGTGGAAGAGGGGTCGGGATGTCATGGACAAGCACCGGACGGGTAATGGCGTGACTTTCCGATGACAGGGCGTCATATTCTTCCATTGTTCCGGCGCGCGGCCGGAACCCCGGAGTGCGGGGAGCCCGGAAATCGGCGCGGCGAATAGTACGCACGGTGTTTCCGCGGTGACGCAGAATCAGCGGTGCCGCACGGGGCCGGCGCCCCGTGGGTCGGCGCGCGGTCGCCGGTCGCCACCCGCGTGCCCGACTGCCGGGCCGCCCCGCGCCGGGCTGTTCCGGTCCGGTCGGCCGGCGGCCGGCGGTGGACCTCGGAGGACCGGACAGGTCCGGCCAGGGCGGCGCGCCGACGGGGGAGACCTTTCGACAGTTGACCGGGCCGGTGCGGTCGGCACCGGCCCGGTGGTGGGGCTGGGGAGCACCGAAGTTCCCACTGTTATCCCGAAGTTGGCCACCCTGGGTGGGGCGGACCGGTAGGAATGGGGGCGTTCGGCCCGCCCGGGCCGGGCGGCGGGGGAGGCCGGGTGCGGAGACGGCCGCACCCGGGCACCGCGGGGCTGTCGCCCCCGCGTCCCTCCCGCCGACTGCCAGCTCTCCGATCGAGGGGCACCATGCGTGCGTTCACCAAGACCCTGCCCGTCCTGCTGGCCGGCGCGGCACTCACCGCCACGGCCCTGGCACCCGCCGCGACGGCGTCACCCGGCGGGGCCGCCCCGGTGACCGGCGACAGACCGCGGGGCCTGGAGGTAGCCGTCCCGGCCTACGTCCTACCGGGCGATCCGATGCTGGCCGGCCTGTCGGCCGCCCGCCCGGCGCCGTCGATCGTGATCCTCAACCCGTTCAACGGCTACGCCCCGTTCGACGCCACCTGGCAGGCGCAGGCGGACGCCCTGCGGGCCGGCGTCACCGCGCACGGCGGCCGTACCCGGGTCCTCGGCTACGTCGACACGGCCCACGGGACGATCCCGCAGGCCACCGTCCGGGCCACGGTGGACAACTACCTCAGGACCGCCGACCACCGGTTGCACGTCGACGGCATCTTCTTCGACCAGACCCCGCGGGACTGCGGGGCGGGCAACGCCGCCCGCGACTACTACGCGAACCTGCGCGCCTACGTCCAGGAGACCGTCTACGCGGTGTCACCGCAGGCCCAGGACCTGGTGGTGGACAACCCGGGCACCGCGGTCGCGGACTGCTACCTGGAGCCGGGCCACCGCACGGCGGACGTCTTCGTGACCTTCGAGGGCAGCCACGCCGACTACACCGGTGGCTGGTTGGGCGGCAACGTCTTCAACTACACCACCGGCTACTACTCCGGCGCGACTCTGGACCCGAGCGGGACGGCGTTCTGGCACCTGGTGTACGACACCCCGGACACCGCCGCCATGCGCGCCACCCTGGACACGGCGTTCACCCGCGGCGCCGGCTACGTCTACGCCACCGACGACGCACTGGACATCCCCTGGGACGCCACCCCTGGGTGGGGCTTCGGCACCGAGACCGGCTACGCGGCCGCCAAGGGCTGACGGGGCACCCGGTCGGTCGCCGCCCGTCAGGGCCGGATCCGGTAGGCGGCGACGTACCGCGCGGGGTCGCCCCGCAGGTCGCTCTCCCAGCGGGCGAGGCACTGCTCGGCGAAGGTGCGGCCGGTCGCGAGGATCTCGTCCAGCGGTTCCAGGTGGCCGAGTACCCCGGGGGGTTCGAGTCCGTCCCGGACCCGGGCGGTGAGGCCCGCGCGGGCCAGTCGGACCAGTTCGGCGGCGAGTTCGCCGACCGGCGATCCGCCGAGACGCGCGCGCGGGCCCTCGTACGGGAGGGCGTCCAGGAGGGCCTGGTACTCGGCGGCGGTGTGGTGGCGCAGCAACTGCCAGGCGGCCCGGCAGGACGGCGGGTGGTAGCCGAGCCCGACCCACAGGGCGGCGAGGGCGGGGATGCCTCGGTGGGGCGGTCCGTCGGCGCTGCGGAGTTCGAACGTGCGGCGGACCCGGACGTCCGTCCAGATCTGCGAGAGGTGGGAGTTCCAGTGGGCGGCGGTCGGCACCGAGCCGTCGTCGAAGCCGTCGGCCAGCAGCTCGGCGAACGGTCGGTCCGGGGCGATCCGGTAGCGGCCGTCCGCCGTCCGGTAGTAGATCATCGGGATCCGCAGCGCCCAGTCGACGATGTCGTCGACGCTCACGTCCGGGTGCAGGGCCGGACGCAGGAGGCCGCAGCGCCGAGGGTCCATCCGCAGCCACCCGTACGAGCGGTGCGACAGCATCCCGTTGGAACGCCCGCCGGTGAGAGGTGAGTTGACGAGCAGGGCGGCCACCACCGGGGCGGCCGCGACGAGCATCCTGAGCTTGTGGGCGAAGTCCTCGGCCGAGAGGTGGTCCAGGTGCACCTGGGTCGAGAGCGACATCGACATGATCGTGGTGGCCCGGGCGGCGGGCTCGCCGGTGCGGGCGAAGAAGTCCCGCATCACGGCGCCCCGGCTCATCGGGACCCAGGGGACGGTCTCCAGCCGCTCGAAGGGGAGTTGGGCGCCCGGCAGCAGTGCCAGGCCGAACCGGTCGGCCAGGGCCGCCAGCCGGCGCAGCGCCGCCTCGGCGTCGGCGACGGCCCGGCCCAGGCCGACGACCGGCGCGGAGGAGTACTCCAGCTGGCCGCCGTGCTCCAGGCTGAGCCCGCTGCCGTCGGGCAGGGCGACGCCGGTCAGCGTGCCGGCGTCGGCCCGGGGCTCGCCACCCCACTCGGCGAGCGCCGTCGCCAGGACGGACCGGACGCCGCGGGCCCCCTCGTACCGGGCGGCGCGGCCGGTCTCCGGGTCGACCAGGCCGGTCTCGATCTCCAGTCCGACCCGTTCGACGGGCGTGGCGGCGCGGGCGAAGGGGGCCCGCAGGGCCTCGCCGTCCAGCGCGGGCGGCCCGGGGGTGTGCGGCCCGGGGGTGTGCGGCCCGGGATGGTCGCCCCGGGCGGGCGCGCCGGTCACGCCGCCCTCGCGGTGGCGCCGAGCGCGACCTGGCTCCCGCGGTCGAGCAGCCGGCCGACCACCGTGAGGGCCGACTGCGCGGCGCCCTGGCACCAGGCGTGCGCGCCGGACAGGTGCTCGCCCGCGAAGTAGATCCGGGGGTCGTCCAGCGGATGCGGGTCGCCGAGCACGGCCAGGTGGCGCAGGTGCTCGCCGGGTGCGAGATGCGCGAACGCGCCGCCCACACCGGCCTGTTCGTCCCAGTTCCAGTGCACGATGTCGTCCACGTCGGAGCGGATCCCGGGGTGCAGCTGCTCCAGGCAGTCCAGGACCAGCCGGTCGCGGTCGGCCGGCGCCAGCGCGGTGAAGCGCCGCGCGTTGGCGCCCCAGAGGTAGGCGCCGAGCAGGGCCGCGGGCTCCTCGGAACGCCGTCGGTCCCGTGCCACCCAGTGCGGGCCGCCGTCGTCGATCCGGTGGGTCACCTGGCGGGCGTTGTCCGAGGGGTACCAGCACTGCTGGATCGGCAGGTCGGTGAAGCTGCCGCCGCCGAAGATCCCGTCCTGCGACTCCCACCGGCGGTGGGTCAGGTGCAGCAGGGTCTTCGCGCTGCTGGCGTAGCTGATGCCGCGGATGGCGTGGCGCTGCGGGTTCGGCAGCCCGGGCCGGACGGTGATCCGTTCGAGCACGGGGGCCGGGACGCAGCACACCGCGAAGTCGGCGTGGTCGGTGAACGGCCGGTCCAGCCGGGTGCCCCGGACCGTCACCCCGGCCGCCGTCACCGCGAGCTCGTCGACCCGGGTGGACAGCAGGAGCGTGCCGGGCGGCAGTTCCCGGACGAAGGCCCGGATCAGGGCGTCCGTGCCGTCGACGAGCTCCAGCTGGCCGGCGTGGAAGAGGCCGAAGTAGTCGACCAGCACCTCCAGGAGGGAGGACTGTTCGTAGTGGGTCAGTCCGGTGGCGTGCCCGACGAAGTCCCAGGCCTCCTGGGAGAGGTGCTTGCTGACGAACTGCCAGAGCGACATCGAGATCAACTGTTCGAGCGCCGGGTCGTCCCAGTGGCCGCGCAGCACGCGCAGTTGCCGGGCGACGCCGAGCTGCGCCCAGACGGTGCCGAGCAGCCGGTCGAGCTGTCCGGCCGGAGGCTGTTCCTCGGTGGGGCGCAGCGCGAACGCGGGGAAGAGCGCGCGGGCGTCGCGCATCCGGCTCCGGCGGCCGCGCAGGTGGTAGAGGGCGGCCGGGTTGTGGTTGACGAACGGGCGGGTCGCGAGGCCGAACCGCCGCACGTAGTGCAGCACGCAGTGGTGGTTGGCGGGGATGCGCATCGCGCCGAGGTCCGCGTGCGTGCCGTCCCAGAACCGGTGGGTCCGGACCCGGCCGCCCGGCCGGCTGGAGCCCTCGTACAGGGTGACGTCGAAGCCGCGACTGTGCAGTTCGTAGGCGCAGACCAGACCCGCGACGCCGGCGCCGACCACGGCGACCCGGTGGCGGGCGTGGGCCGTGCGGCCCAGCAGGTGGTGCGGATACGCGAAGCTCTCGTCGAACATCGGCACCTCTCGGCTGCGGCGGGGTCTCGGACACGGCTCAGCCTGGGACAGGCCGCCGGTGCGGGCCACCCGGGGCCGCTCACTCGGCGTGACGGCCCCGGGCGCGACGCGCGGCGCTGCCGGGCCCTCCAGCGGGACACCGGGGCCCGGCGGCCGTCCGCCGTTCGGGGGAGGCGCCGTCCGGTGGGAGCGCCGGCCCGGCGGCGGAGCGTGTCGTTCGTGTACCGCGCCGCTCGGCCCGCCGCGCCGGCCCCGGCGCGGGGGAGCGCCGTCGGCGTCCTCGGGCCGGCCGGCCGGCGCGGGTGGCGGTCATCGGGCGCGCTGCGCGGCCGCCCCGGATCGGCGGGTGGCCGGGCGGCGCGGCCGAGGAGGTGAACGGCGGCCTCGTCCGGTGCCGGGGTACCGGAGCGCGGCGGGCGGTCGTGCTACGGGTTGCTCCACCGCCGCGGACGCGCGCGGCCACCCGGACGTGATCGGAGAACAGCGGACATGCCATCGAACAAAGGCCTGTTGGTGCGCATCGAGGCGCGGGCGGAGCACGCGGAGGAGGTGGCGGCACTCCTGGCCGGGGCGCTGGACGCGGCCCGCGCCGAGGAGCGGACGGTGACCTGGTTCGCCTTCCGGGAGGGTCCTACGGTGTTCGGGATCTTCGACACCTTCGCCGACGACGCCGGCCGGGCCGCGCACCTGGAGGGCCCGATCGCCGCCGCGCTGATGGAGGTCGCCCCGAGGCTGCTGGCGAGCGGGCCGAGCATCAGCGCCGTCGACGTCCTGGCCGCGAAGCCCTCCTGAGCGAGGCCGGTGCCGCCCCCGGCCTCCGGGCGGTGGCGGCCCGCGGTGGCGGTCCACCTGCGGAGCACCGACGAGACCCTCAAGGCCGCGGCCCACGTGCAGAACGTCGGTTGGAAGGGCACGAACCTCTGGTCGTACGACCAGTGGAGCGGCAGCATCGGCGAGAACCGCTGGACGGAGGGGCTCTGGATCGACATCCGAGCCCGCTCGGCACGTCGCACCGCTGAGCCCGCGAGGACCGGCGGACCGGCGGGCGGCCACCGGGAGCGACGGCGGCTGAACCCGGGCGGGCCCGGGACCCTTCGAGGTCCGGGGCCCGCCCGTCGGGCTGCTCCGATCGGTCGCGGCGGTGTTGCCCCGGCCGGGTGACGGCTGCGGCCGGTCGCCGATGGCCCGGGCGCGGCGGGTGATGCGGTGGGGCGCGGGCGGTGCCCGTACCGCCCCATCCACCGGCACTGCCCCCAGGAGCTCCCCATGCCGCTGACGCGTCCGCGCCTCCGCCCGCTGTTCGCCGTGCTGACCGCCGCCTCGGTGCTGGCCCTGGTGCCCGGTCCGGCCCGGGCCGGCCAGGCGTACGACGAGGCCCGGCTGCAACGGCGTCTGGAGGAACTGGTCGACCGGGCGGACGGCCCGCCCGGAGTCATCGCCGTGCTCCGGCACGGTTCGCACCGGGAGGTGCTGCGGGCCGGGGTGGCCGAGCTGGGGACCGGCCGGCCGCCGCGGCCGACCGACCACATGCGCATCGCCAGCGCGGCCAAGGCCTTCAGCGGAGCGGTGGCGCTCGGCCTGGTCGACCAGGGTCGGCTCGGGCTCGACGACACGCTGGCCCAGCGCCTTCCGGCCCTTCCCGCGGCCTGGGGGGCGGTGACGCTGCGGCAGTTGCTCAACCACACCAGCGGGCTACCGGACTACAGCGGGTCGCCCGAGTTCCGCGCGATCATCCAGGCCGACCCGCACCACCGGTTCGACCCGCACTGTCTGCTCGACTTCGTCGCCGGCCAGGAGCTGGAGTTCACCCCGGGCTCCCGGTACGCGTACTCCAACTCCGACAACATCGCGGTCGCCCTGATGGCCGAGGCCGTCTCCGGCGACCGCTACGAGGACCTGCTGCGCACGGTGGTCTACCGTCCGCTCGGGCTGCGGCAGACCAGCCTTCCGTCGGGCTACCGCCTGCCCCGGCCCTACCTGCACGGCTACGCCGTCCGGCCGCCCGAGGCGCCCGAGGACGTCAGCACGCAGTTCGGGGCCTCCGGAGCCTGGGCCTCCGGCGGGATCGT
Source organism: Kitasatospora sp. NPDC059327 (assembly GCF_042752535.1). NCBI lineage: Bacteria > Bacillati > Actinomycetota > Actinomycetes > Kitasatosporales > Streptomycetaceae > Kitasatospora > Kitasatospora sp. NPDC059327. The sequence continues at coordinate 43,343 of NZ_JBHYYB010000007.1, forward strand.
CTCCACCCCGGACGACCTGGCACGCTTCATGGGCGGGTACGCCGGCGGCCGGCTGATCGGTCCCGTCGTCCGCGGGCAGCAGCTCACCTTCGTCGACGGCGCCTCCGAGCCCGCCGGTCCCGGCCGCAACGAGGCCGGGCTGGCGATCTTCCGCTACACGACCCGGTGCGGCGTGGTCTACGGCCACACCGGCAACACGGCCGGCTACACGCAACTGGCGGTCGGCACGCCCGACGGCAGCCGCTCGCTGGCGTTCTCGGTCACCTCGCAGGTGAACCAGAGCGGTGCCCCGGTCCTGCTGGCCGAACTCCGGGACATCCAGGAGGACTTCGTCTGCGCCTTGCTGGCGCACTGAGGCGGCGGCCCGGTCCGCACCCCGGCCGCCCGGCGCGGCTCCGACTCCCGCACCGGCCGGCCGGACTCGTCCCGGGCCATCCGTGGACCCCGGAGCGGCGGGGCCCGGTGGTGACCCGGTGCGACCGCGGTTGCGCCCTCGGTCCAGCAGCGGAAGCCTGGAATCGCGGGACCTTTCACGATCGCGGGGTGATCAACCATGGCGAAGTTCATGCCCAGGTACGAGGAGGACGACCACCGGATCGAGTTCTGGGAGGTCGAGTTCACCAAGGAGGACTGGGACGAGTTCCACAAGGCGCCGCGCGCGTTCCTCAAGCGCATCACCGAGGCCGAGGGGCGGGAGGTCAACCGCCTCCTCGTCGACGCGTCGCTGTTGGAGGTCGCTCCCGACGGCAGCATCTGCCACGGGCACATCACGAGTTTCCACATCAGGACCGGACCGGAGCGGTCGACCACCGGTTACAGCTGCTCCGGCCTCTGGGAGTAGCCCGCGGCCGACTCCGGCGGCCCCTGCCGCGCTTCGAACGCCCGACACGGCGGGCAGCCGGCGGCACGGACCGCCGCCGCCCGGCCGGACCGGACGGCCGGTGCGACCTCATCTTCCGGTCGTAGCACGACACATCGGGAGACCTCCGGAAGACGGAGGGCGGCCCCCGCCCTGAGGAGGAGGGCGACGGCGGAGGGCGGATGCGAACGTGGCGGTGGAAGGCCCGGTCCGCGGGCCTCGGGAGGGACTGCCATGACCACCGCCCCGTCGCGGCGCCGGTTCGGCGTGCGGATCGCCGCCGCCGTCGTCGCCGGTACCACTGTGCTCGCGCTCGCCCCCGCCGCCGCAGCCCGCTCTTCTGCCACCGCCGCGCGGGCGGAGCCCCGTACGGTCGGTCGGCCGCCGGGCACCGGCCTGCGCGTGGACCTGCGCGGTGAGGTGGAGGCCCTGGTGCGCCAGGGCGGCAGTACCGCCGCCCTGGCCGAGGTCCGCGACCGCGGCCGGGTCGTCTGGCGCGGCACGGCCGGCACCGCCGACCTGGCCCTCGGCGATCCGGTGCGCGCCGACAGCCGGTTCCGGACCGGCAGCGTCACCAAGACCTTCGTCGCCACCGTGGTGCTCCAACTGGTCGGCGAGGGAAGGATCCGCCTGGACGACCCGATCGGGCACGGGCTGCCCGGCGAGGTACCCGGCGGCGACGCGATCACGGTGCGGCAGCTGCTGAACCACACCAGCGGCCTCGCCAACTACCTCGACGACCCCCGGTTCGCCTTCCGCGACGAGGCGAGCGTGCGCCGGTACCTGGCCGAGGGCCGCTGGACCGACTACCGGCCGCAGCAGCTCGTGGACATCGCCAACAGTCGCCCGCCGTACTTCGAACCGGGCCGGGACTGGCACTACTCCAACACCAACTACGTCCTGCTCGGCATGCTGATCGAGCGGACCACCGGCCGGACGTGGCGGCAGGAGGTGAGCGAGCGGGTCCTGCGGCCGCTCGGTCTCCGGGACACCTTCCTGCCGGTCTCCGACACCCGCGTCCCCGGCCCGCACGCCCACACCTACGTCCAACTGCCGGAGGGTCCGGCCGACCTCACCCGGTTGAACCCGAGCGTCGCGGACGCCTCCGGCAGTGCGATCTCGACCGTCGGCGACCTCAACCGGTTCCACGCCGCGCTGTTCGGCGGGCGCCTGTTGCGCCCGGCCGAGTTCGCCGAGATGACCACCACCGTCCCGGTGGCGGAGCTGCGCGGCGGGTACGGCCTCGGCGTGGCCCGGATCGACACCCCGTGCGGCGAGATCTGGGGCCACACCGGCGACATCCGCGGTGCGGAGAGCGCGGTGTTCGGCACCCGCGACGGCAGCCGGCAGTTCGCCCTCTCCTACCAGGCCTACGACCGCGGGGATCCGGGCGCCACCGACCGCGCGTACGAATCCTTCGTGACCGCCGCCGCGTGCGCCCTGGTGGCGCGGCCCGCGGCGGGCTGACCGCCCCTACCGACCGGGCGCCCGCGCCCTTTCCCCGTTGCCCTGTGGCCCCGTCCGCCCGGGCCTCACGCGGCCCGTGACGGCCCGGGAGCCCCTGCGGGCCCTCCGCCGACCGGGTGCCGCCGTGCCGTGCGGCGCCACCCGGTCGGCCGAGCGCACGAAGGGGGACGACCGCCGGGCTCCGCTCCGCGCGCCGCCGTGGGCGTTCTGGCTCACATCACCATGGGTAGCAGAACGGCTACCAGAGGTAGTGGCAACGGTCGCGCACCGCCGCGTACCACCCCCGGCGACCGTACCGGGGACGGCGCGAAGGCCGGCGGTACGACGGTGGGCGTGACGAAGGCCGGCGGTACGACGGTGAGGAGCGGCGGTGTCGAAGCAGTGCCACCCCGGCGGGCAGCCCGGCGCCGGCGACGACGCGCCGGAGCCGGGCGCGCTGCCCGCCCAGCGGCCCGCGCCGTGGCCGGACCGGATGCGGCCGTTGGTCCGGACACCGATGGCCGAACGCCCGGTCGCCATCGGCGCCGGGCCGCAGGAACGGCCCGGCCCGGCCGAGGCCTCGCGCGTCCTCGACCTCGCCCTGCGGGTGGGCGAGTCGCTGCTCGCCAGCGGCGAGTCCGCCGAGGACGTGGAGGGCGCGATGCTGGGCGTCGCCCACGCCTACCGGATCTACCCCTGCGAACCGCAGGTGACCTTCACCCTGGTGGCGATCTCCCACCAGCCGACACCGGACGATCCTCCGCTGACGGCCGAACGGGCGGTCCGCCGCCCGGCCAGCGACTACACCCGGCTCGCCGACGTCTTCCGCCTGGTCTCGGCCATCACGGCCGGCGAGCTGGTGGCGGAGCGCGCGTGCGAGCGGCTGACCGCCCTCACCGCGCACCGCCGGCCGCCGTACCCCGAGTGGCTCCTGGTGCCGGCCTCCGGGCTGCTGGCCGGCTCCGCGACCCTCCTGGTCGGCGGCCGGGCGGACGGCCGGGCCTGGCTGGTCTTCGCGATCGCCTTCGTCGCCGCGCTGGCGGGGGACCGGCTGGCCGCCCTGGTCGCCCGGCACGACCTGCCCGAGTTCTACGGGTTCGTGATCGCGGCGACCCCCGCCGCCGCGATCGGCAGCCTGCTCTCGCTCAACGGGCTCCACCTGTGCGGTTCGGTGGTGATCACCGGCGGGCTGTTCGCCCTGCTCCCCGGCCGTCCCCTGGTGGCCGCCGCGCAGGACGGCCTGACCGGTTTCTACCTCACCGCGGCCGCCCGGCTGCTCGAAGTGCTCTACCTGATGGCCGGCATCGTGATCGGCGTCATGACGGTGCTGTACCTGGGCGTCAGTGGCGACGCGGACCTGACCCCCGACGCGAGGCCGGGCAGCACGGTGAACCTGCCGCTCCAACTGGCGGCCGCGATGCTGGTGGCCCTGGCCTTCGCGGTACTGCTGCGCACCGACCGCGCGACGCTCGCCCTGGTCGTCCTCAACAGCGCGGTCGGCTGGACCACCTACGCCGTCCTGACCGACGCCCGCGTCGAGCCGATCGTGGCCACCGGGCTCGCCGCCGGGCTGGTCGGCCTGTTCGGCCAGTTGATGGCCCGCTACCGGGCCATGTCCGCGCTGCCGCACGTCACGGCGGCCCTCGGCCCGCTGATGCCCGGCGCGGCGCTGTACTTCGGCATGCTCGCCTTCGTCCAGGGCCGCCCCGAGGCCGGGTGCAGCTGGGTCGGCCGCGCGTGTGCCACCGCGATGGCCCTGGCCATCGGGGTCAACCTGGGGGGAGAGGTGGCCCGGCTCTTCCTCCCGGCGTCGGGGCGGGCGTTCACCTCCCGGCGCCCCGCCGGCCGCCACCGCCGGCGCGGCCGCCGCCGCCGCGTACGGAGGCCGTCGCCGCGCGTGGAACCCGCCCCGGCCGCCCGCCGCGGCTCGGCCGGTGCTTCTGCGGCCGGTGCTTCCCCGGCAGGCGACGCGCGGCCGACCGACGTAGGTTTTCGGCGATGACCGAGAACCCGACGGCGACCCCGCGGCGGGTGACGGCGGCGGAGCGTGGCAGCGGGTGACGGGGGTAGGAAACAGGGGCACGCCGCGGGACCTCGACCGGCGAGCCCGGGCGACCGTGCCGGAGGAGGCGAGCGGTGACGGACCAGGGGCCCGGCGGCCCGGCGGCGTCCGGTCGCCACGAGACACCGCAGCAGCGGGCGGACCGTCTCTGGAACGAGACGCTCCAGGAGGTCAGGGTGGCCCAGACGGGCGCCCAGATCCTCTTCGGCTTCCTGGTCGGCGTCGCCTTCACCCCGCGCTTCGCCGCCCTGCCCGACTTCGACCGGAACCTGTACGTGGTCGCCGTCCTCCTCGGCGCCGTCGCCACCGGCGCACTCGTCGCACCGGTGGCCTTCCACCGGTTCCTCACCGGCCACGGCCTCAAGCCCGAACTCGTCCGGGTCGCCGGCCGCCTGATCGCCGTCGGCCTGGTCGCCCTCGCGCTCACCATCACCGCCGCGCTGCTCCTGCTGCTGCGCACCGCGACCGGTGACGCGGCGCTGGCCTGGACCCTCAGCGGCGTCGTGTTCGCCTGGTTCACCGCCACCTGGTTCGTCCTGCCCCAGGTGGTGCTGCGGCGCGCCGGAGCGCCCCGGCGCTGACCCGGCCGGGGCCGCGACCGCCCCGGCTCCGGCGAGGCGCCGGGGCCGGGGCAGCGGGAGGAGGGGCGTCAGGAGAGCAGGCTCCAGGACTGCCCCGCCGCCGATCCGTCGGCCCGGCCGAGGACGACGGGGGACCCGGCGGCGGCCTGCGGGGCGGCCAGGACGAGACCGGTGGCGACGTTGGTGACGGTCAGCGCGCCGGTCGCGGTGTCCTGGACGACGTACCACTTCTGGGCGGGCTCGCCGGGGTCGTAGGCGTTCCGCACCCGGGCGGGCGCGCCCGCCGGTCCGCCGGTCAGCGTGCCGTGGTTCTGCGTACCGGTGTAGCAGTTGTCGGTGATGCGCACCGTGCCGTCCGGGTTCGGGGCGAAGTTCCACTGCTCCGAGGTGTGCGTGCTCCACCAGGTGTTGAGGAGTGCGCGAGTGGGGGGGGTGGGGATCGGCAGTCCATCGCTGTTGAGGTCTGTCTGGAATCCCAACAGAAAGCAACGCAGCATAGGCATAGGGGAAAGCCGCTCTCAAGTGCCTTGCACGGACTCGCCGATGACCGGACCTCAGGCCGGACGGCCCGGTGGAGAGCCTTGGTGGCGTCCTCGTGTCACAGCCGGAACTCGGCCCGACGAGGCGCTTGACGCGCGCCTTTGAGTTGTGTGACATTGCACAGTGCGTTGAAATGAGTTCGGTTCTGATCGCTTATCGAACACGCGCTCAGCTCTTGCCGGGGCCTGGGTGGGGCCGGGCCCCGCTCCCGGGCGCGGGGGGGCGCCCCCCGGGCGCGGGCCCCCCCCCCGCCCCCCCCCGCCCGCCCCCCCCCCCCCCCCCCCCCCCCCCCGAACCGCCGGGCGGCCCGGAACCCGCCCC
>NZ_JBHYYB010000007.1:49161-116291 GCF_042752535.1 Kitasatospora sp. NPDC059327
GCGCGCGGGTGCTGGGGGGGGTGGGGGGGGGCCGGCCCCCCGGCGGGGGGGGGGGCCCCCCCCCGCCCGGCCCCCCCCCCCCCGCGACCCCGGCCCGCCGACTCCTCCGCGTAGCCGACCCTCCGCCGTACCCGGCGTGCTCCGCGTACCCGGCCCGCTCCGGGTGCCCGACCCCCACGTACCCGGCCCGCTCCGCGCGCCCCGGTTGCCCCGCGGGGTCGGTGGGACCGGTACGACAGGGCACGGTCCTGTTGGTTGGTCGGCGGAGCGAATCCCACCGTGCTTAGGATGAGATGACTTATTGTCAGCACGGCTGGGGAACTCATGCGGGACGATGCGATGGCCGGATGGTCGGGGCCGGTGGCGGCGGGGGAGTGGCAGCCGCCGGCGGAGCTGAACACCGGCGTTCCGCACCCTGCGCGGATGTACGACTACTACCTCGGCGGCAAGGACAACTTCCCGGCCGATCGGCAGGCGGCCGAGAAGGTCATCGCGGCCATGCCCGACGCCCGGCTGGGGGCGCGGATCAACCGCGAGTTCCTCGGGCGCGCGGTGGAGTTCGCCGCCGGCCTGGGCGTCCGCCAGTTCCTGGACATCGGCACCGGGATTCCGGCGGTCGGCAGCACCGGCGAGGTCGCCCAACGGGTCGCTCCGGACGCCCGGGTGGTCTACGTCGACAACGACCCGATCGTTCTCTCCCATGCCCGCGCCCTGTTGGCCCGCCACCCCGCCGGTCACACCACGGTCCTCCATGCCGACCTGCGCGATCCGGAGGCGATCCTCGGCGACCCGGGCCTCAAGGAGGCGCTCGACCTCTCCCGGCCGGTGGCCCTGATGCTGGTGGCGGTGCTGCACTTCGTCCGCGACGAGGAAGGCGCGGCCGAGACGGTGGCCCGACTGCGGGACGCCCTGGCGCCGGGCAGTCTGCTGATCCTCTCGCACGGCACCCAGGACTTCATGACCGCCGAGGCGGTCGCCGAGACCACGCGGATCTACAGCCGTGCGAGCTCGCCGCTGGTCCTGCGGGCCGAGGAGCAGGTGCGGGAGTTCTTCGGCGACTTCGAGTTCGCCGAGCCCGGACTGGTGCAACTGCCGCTGTGGCGGCCGCGCGGCGAGCTGCCGCAGGGCTGGCAGGAGGCGGCCCCCGCCTACGCGGGAGTCGCGGTCAAGCGCTGACCGGCGCTCCCCCTCCTCGAAGCACGCGCGGGAGCACGCGCCGAGGCGCACGGGGGAGCGCCGGTCCGGGGGCGGGGTCCGTCAGCCCATGCTCTTCGCGCCGTCCAGGGCCTCGCGGACGATGTCGGCGTGGCCGGCGTGCTGCGCGGTCTCGGCGATGACGTGCAGCAGCACCCGGCGTGCCGACCAGCGCGCGCCGGACTCGAACCAGGGGGCCTTCGGCAGCGGGTGCGAGGCGTCGAGGTCGGGCAGGACGGCGACCAACTCGTCCGTCCGGCGGGCCACGTCGGCGTAGCCGGCCAGCACACCGGCCAGCGTCTCGCCGGGCAGCAGCCTGAACTCGTCGGCGCGCCGCGCGAAGTCGGCGTCGGTCATGGCGTCGAAGTCGCCCAGGGCCGAGGGGCCCTCCAGGATGAAGTCCACCCAGCCGCGCTCGACCGCCGTGACGTGCTTGATCAGGCCGCCCAGGCACAGCTCGCTGACGGTGCTCCGGCGTCCGGCCTGCTCGTCGGTGAGATCGTGGGTGGTCAACCGCAGGAAGTGCCGGTGCTTGTCCAGCATCGCCAGCAGGTCGGCGCGCTCCCCGGTGGCCGCCGGGCCGCCCTGCGCGTCGGTGGTCGGCTCGGCGTGCGTCGTGGTGTCGGTCATGGTGTTCACCTTCGTCAGTCCTGTTCCGTTGCCGAGAACCACAGTAGGAGCCATGTGGGACAGTTCATGTCCTAGATGACGGCCCACCGGAAAGCCGGGCCCGCCGGACCCGTCGCCGCGCCGGGGAGGGTGATGTCCGCAGGTGGCGGCCGGGCGGTCGGAAGGGGCGCCGCTTCCCGACCGGGCGGTGCTCGTCGTCGAGGTGACGTCGCCGTCCAACGGTGACACCGGCCGGACCGCCAAACGACGGCGCTACTCGCAGTTCGGCCCCCCTGTCCACCTCCTGGTGGACCGTCGGGAAAGCACCTGCGCGCTGTTCTTTCGGCCGGGTCGGCTCGGCTGCACACGGGTGGAGGGGCCGCATCCCCTCGGGACGCCGCTGCGCCTGCCGGCGCCGCTGGGCCTCGTGCTCGACACCACCGGCTTCTGATCCCGGCTCCGCGCCAGGACCGCCGCCGCGTGACCTGCCGCCGCTCGGTCGGGAACCGGGGGGCCGCCGGCCCCGGCCACTGGCAGGATGGGGCGCAGGGCCGGTGGGACTGCCGGGATCGGGCCCGGTCTCGACCCGAAGGCAGCTGAGGGGAACCGAAGGTGACGGCGATTCAGATCATCGGTGGCGGTGTCGCCGGAACGGCGGCCGCGCTGGCGCTGCACAAGGCGGGGTTCGGCGTCGCCGTCCACGAGGCGCACCCCGACACGGGTGCGGACATCGGCGCCTTCCTGACCCTCGCCTCCAACGGGATGCGTGCCCTCGCCGAGGTCGACGCGGCCGAGGCCGTCGCGGCCGTCGGCTTCCCGGTCACCACCATGAGCGTGCTCGACGCGACCGGCGCCGAACTGGCGACCGTCCCGCTGGGAGAGCCCGAGCACCGGCTGACCCGCTACCGCTGTCTGCGCCGCGCCGAACTGGCCGCCACCCTCCGGGCCGAGGCGGTCCGGCGCGGCATCACCGTACGGCACGGAGCCCGACTCACCGCCGTCACGGAGTCCGCCACCGACATCACCGCGCACTTCGCCGACGGCACCAGCGTGACCGGCGATCTGCTGGTCGGCGCCGACGGGACGCACTCCGCCGTACGGGCGTGGCTCGACCCGGCCGCCGCCGGACCCGAGTACGCGGGGCAGCGGGTCTTCTACGGGTACAGCACCGTCGCCCCGCCGGCCCCCGCGCCGGAGCGGATCACCATGGTCCGGGGCAGTGCCACCGCCTTCGGCTACCTGCGCTCACCGGCCGGCGAGACCTGCTGGTTCGCTCGGGTGACCGGGCCGGCGGCCTCCACCGAGGAGGTCGCCGGCACCTCCCCCGCCCAGTGGCGGGAGTGGCTCCGGCCGCTGCTCAGTCCGGACGACACGCCGGCCGCGCGGATCGTCGCCACGACGGACGACCGGCTGATGGTCACCAACGCGCTCCAGCCGGCCCCGGGGAGGCGCTGGCGCGGCCGCCGCGCCGTCCTGATCGGCGACGCCGCCCACGCCGCCTCGCCCGCCACCGGCCAGGGCGCCTCGATGGCGCTGGAGGACGCCGTCGTCCTGGCCAAGGCACTGCGCGACGCCCCCGGACCCGCCGAGGCGCTGGCCCGCTACGAGCACGTCCGCAGGCCGAGGACCGAGCGGAACATCGCCACCAGCGCCCGCCTCACAGCCGGCCCCACCTCGGCCGGCCCCCGGCCGGGCAGTGGCCGACCGGGGGCCGATCAGCCGCCCGGCCCCCAGGCGTCCGGGGCCGGGCGCGGATCCCGGGTAGACGAGGAACTGCTGCGCCTGCTCGCCTGGGACACTCCGTTGCCGTAGCGGGGTGGGGCCGACCGCGGGGCCGGCCCCACCTCCGGTCAGAGCCTGACGACGTTCTCCGCCTGGGGGCCCTTGGGCCCTTGGGTGACGTCGAACTCGACCCGGTCGTCCTCGTACAGCTCCTTGAAGCCGGTGCTCTGGATGGCGGAGAAGTGGACGAAGACGTCGGGGCCGCCCTCGTCCTGCGCGATGAAGCCGAAGCCCTTCTCCGCGTTGAACCATTTGACCTTGCCAGTTGCCATGCTGCTCTCCTTCAGAGGGACTGGGCGCGCCCTCGGCGCGGCTACGATACGTCCCTGAACAGTGACTATGGCGCAAGGTGACACGATCGTCGCCCTCTGTGGTGCGAGCGGGTGGCCCGAGGCGGCGAGCGAGCCCGGGCGCTCGCCCGCGGTGGCGCGCCCCCGCTCCTGCGGCCGGCTTCTCGGGGGGAGTCCCGGCGGATCCCGCTCGGGGATTGACACCGGTGGGGACAGGAATGAATATTCATTCCGTGGCACCCAGGAAGCCCGACCTTGATCGGCTGTTGATCGACACCGCCCTCGCGCTCTTCGCCGAACGCACCTACGAGGGCACCCAGATGCCCGTCGTCGCCCAGCGCGCCGGTGTCGGCGTCGGCAGTATCTACCGGTATTTCCCCAGCAAGGAGGCGCTCGGCAACGCGGCCTTCCAGCACGCCAAGCGCACCCTGCTCGACCACCTCGCCGGCGCCCTCGCCGAGGGCGGTCCGGCCGGTGGGATCCGTGAGGAGTTCGGACGCTTCTGGCGCGGCTTCACCCGCTACGCGAGCGCGCATCCGGCGGCCTTCGTCTTCCTCGAACACCAGCAGCACGACACCTTCCTCGCCCCCGAGAGCCGCGCCCTGGCCGACGAGATCGACCGCGTCGCCTCCGACTTCATCGAACGCGGCCAGCGGGCCGGCGAGATCCGTGAGGGCGACGCCGCCCAACTGGTCGCCCTCGGCCTCGGGGCCTTCACCGGCCTCGTCAAGCTCCGGCGCCCGGGCGGGCTCGACACCCTTCCCCCCGAGGACCTCGACCGCGCCGAAGCCGCCGTCTGGGACCTCCTGCACCGAAAGGCCTCGCTATGACCGCCGACGCGCAGACCGCGCTGATCACCGGCTGCTCCTCGGGCCTCGGCCGGGAGACAGCCCTCGCCCTGCACCGGCTCGGCCACCGCGTGCACGCCACCGCCCGCCGCCCCGAGACCCTCGCCGACCTCGCCGCGCTGGGCATCACCACCCTGGCGCTCGACGTCACCGACGAGGCCTCGATGGCCACTGCGGTCGCCGCCGTCGAGGCCCGGCACGGCCGGATCGACCTGCTGATCAACAACGCCGCGTACGGTCTCCACCTGCCGGTCGAATCCGCCACCCCGGAGGAGATCCGGGCCCAGTTCGACACCAACGTCTTCGGGCTGGTGCGGATGGCCCAGCTGGTGCTGCCCGGCATGCGGCGCGCCGGCCGCGGCCGCATCGTCAACATCTCCTCGATGGCCGGCCGCTTCTCGCCGCCCGGCGGTGCCTTCTACCACGCCAGCAAGCACGCGGTGGAGGCGATCAGCGACTCGCTGCGCCTGGAGGTGGCCCCGTTCGGCGTCGAGGTGGTGGTGGTCCAACCCGGGCCCACCATCACCGGGTTCGCCGCGACCGCGGTCGCCACCATGCACGGCGGACCGGACCCGGCCGACCCGTACGCCACCTTCCGCGCGCGTCTCGCCGAGATGTACGCCGGTCGCACCTTCACCCGCCGCAACGGAGCCGTCCCCGCCGAGGCCGCCACCCGGGTCGTCGTCCGCGCGGCCACCGCCGCGCGCCCCGGGCCCGTTACGCCGTGGGCGGCCTGGCCCGGTCCACCATGCTCGCCAAGCGGCTGCTGCCCGACGCGGCCTTCGACGCGCTGATGCGGCGCAGCTTCCCCCTGCCCGAGCCTGTGTGAGCGCGGGGGACGGGGTGACCGGTCGGCCGTCTCCGCCCCGACGCCGTGCCGGGTGCCGGTCCCACACCGTGCCGGGGCCCGGTGGTGTCCGGAACGCGCGCCGGCCCTGCCCCGCCCTCTCCGGTGGGGCAGGGCAGGCGCGCGGCCGCCGGTTCAGCCGGTGGCGGTCCTCGTAGGTGGGGCCCGGCTTGTTGTCCGTGCGGACCTCCTGCTCGGTCAGCGCGCCACCGCGGGTCGGTTCCCTCGCCTGGGCGTCGGCTCCGCGCGGCTCAGTCGGTGGGTCCGGCGGTGCGGTCGTAGGAGGTGAGGACGGCGGCCAGCAGCCCCGGGAAGCGCTGCTCCAGTTCGGCGCCGCGCAGGGCGGTGAGCCTGCGGTTGGCCTCCTCGCGCTGCCGGATCAGGCCGGACTCGCGCAGCACCTTGAAGTGGTGGCTGAGCGTGGACGCCGCGACGTCCACCGGGAAGGTGCCGCAGGCCCGTTCGGGTTCGGCGCGCAGGACGCGCACGATCGTCATCCGGGTGGGGTCGGACAGCGCGTGCAGCACGTCGAGCAGGTCGATCTCCTCGGCCGCGGGGTGCGCGAGCGGGGCACGGCGTCGGCTGCTGCGGGGCACGGGCGGACCTCCATTGTTCGACAGTCGTCGAAGTTGCGTGGTACTAATTTCGTCGTTCGTAGAACATCGTAGCTGGAGGGGAACCCACATGCGCGCACTGGTGATGACCGCACCCGGCGGAGCCGAGAACTCGCGGGTGACGGAGGTCGACGAGGTACGGCCCGGCCCCGGCCAGGTGTCGATCGAGGTGTCCTACGCCGGTCTGAACTTCGTCGATGTGATGGCCCGCCGGGGCGATGCCGCGTACGTGACGGCCTGGCCGTACCGTCCGGGCAAGGAGGTGTCCGGCCGGGTCCGGGAGGTCGGCGAAGGTGTCGTCGGCCTGGCCGAGGGCGACCGGGTGGTGGCCGCGCCGGTCGGCAGCGGCCTGGCCGAGGTGGTGGTCGCCGACGCCGCGCTGACCGTCCCGCTCCCGGCCGGGGTCGCGCTGCCCGAGGCCGCGGCCGTCCCGCTCGGTCTGGCCACGGCGCTGCTGCTGCTGACCGACGCGGGCCGCTTCACCCCCGGGGACACCGTCCTGGTGCACTCGGCCGGCGGCGGCATCGGTGCGGCGGTCGCCCGGCTCGTGCCGCTGCTCGGCGGCGGCCGGCTGATCGGCACGGTGGGCCGCCCGGAGAAGGCGGCGGCAGCGGTGGCGTCCGGCTACCACGCCGCGTTCGCCCGGGACGAGAAGCTCGTCGACGCCGTCCGGGCGGCCGCCGACGGTCAGGGCGCCGACCTGGTCCTCGACCCGCTGGGCACCCAGGCCCTGGAACTGGACCTCCAGTTGGCCGCACCCGGCGGCCGGATCGTCCTGTTCGGCAACGCGGGCGGGGGCGCCGTCGACGCGCTGCCCCCGCTGGGCCGGCTGCTGGCCGGCAATCTCACCGTCACCGGATTCAGCCACCGCTTCCTGGCGGCGACCGCCCCGGCCCGGTTGGCCCGGGGGATCGGCCGGGCCCTCGACCTGGTCGCGGACGGCCGGCTCACCCTGCCGGTCACCGAACTGCCGGGCCTCGCCGCCGTCCCCGCCGCCCACGACGCGATGGCGGCCGGCCGGGCCACCGGCAAGTTCGTGGTGCGGGTGGCCGGCTGAACGGGGCCCGGGCCGGCGCGGGACAGACCGGGCCGGGCCGGCGATCCCGGGCCGCCGCCGCGCGGGTTGTCGGCCCGGGGAGCGCGGGGGAACGTACGATCAGCGAATGTCTGACATGACGGAAACCAAGCCAGGCTGGCTCGCCCCCGAGGAACTTGAGACCACGAGGGCCCGGATACCGATCCTCTACGTCGAGGCCGTACCGGTGCGTGTGGACGACACCGGCGAGGTCACCCAGGTCGGACTCCTGCTGCGGATCGGACCGGACGGCACGGTCAGCCGCACGCTGGTCTCCGGCCGGGTGCTCTACCACGAGCGGATCCGGGACGCGCTGCTGCGGCACCTGGAGAAGGACCTCGGCCCGGTGGCGCTGCCCCGGATCCCGGCCTCGCTGCAACCCTTCACCGTCGCCGAGTACTTCCCCACCCTGGGCGTCACCGAGTTCCACGACCCCCGGCAGCACGCGGTGTCCCTCGCCTACATCATCCCGGTGGCCGGCGACTGCAGGCCCCGTCAGGACGCCCTCGACCTGGTCTGGTTCAGCCCGGAGGAGGCCGCCTCGGCGTTGGTGCAGCAGGAGATGCCCGGCGGGCAGGGGGCGTTGCTCAAGCGGGCCCTCGCGCACGTCGGGTGCCTGGCCTGAACCCCGCCCGTACCGCGCCGCCCTGAGCGCCGCCCGCGCCCCCTCCGCGCCCCGCCCCACCGCTGCCGGTCCCGCGGCCGGGGGAGGGGCCGGGCGGGGGCCGGGCGAGGGCGAGGGGCGCGCCCGGTCCGGCGGCGCGCCACCCGGTGGCCTCCTAGAGCCAGTCGTTGCGGCGGAACGCCCGGAAGACGAACGCGCAGACGGCGGCGGTGACCAGCAGCACGGCCGGGTAGCCGAAGGTCCACCGCAGTTCGGGCATGTGGTCGAAGTTCATCCCGTACACGCCCACCACCAGCGTCGGCACCGCGACCAGCGCCGCCCCGGCACTGATCTTGCGCATATCGGTGTTCTGCCGCACCGACAGCTGCGCCAGGCTCGCGCTCAGGATGCTGCTCACCAGCTCGTCGAAGGCGAGGATCCGTTCCCTGGCCTGCGCGTGGTGGTCGGCCACATCGCGCAGATAGGCGGCGGTCCCGGCCGGCACCAGCGCCGCCGCACCCGTGTCCGACAGGCGCTGCAGCGGCAGGCCGAGCGGGACCACCGCCCGCTTGAACTCCAGCAGTTCCCGCTTCAGTTGGTAGATCCGCCCGGCGTCGTCGGTGCGCTCGGCGGAGAACACCACCGTCTCCAGCTCCTCCACGTCACGCTCGAAGGCGTCGGCGACGGTCAGATACCCGTCCACCACGTGGTCGGCCACGGCGTGCAGCACCGCCGCGGGCCCCGCCGCCAGCAGCTCCGGGGTGGCCTCCAGCTCCCGCCGCACCTGTGCCAGCGCGGGGGCGCTGCCGTGCCGCACCACGATCGCGAACCCCGGCCCGGCGAACACCATGATCTCCCCGGTGTCGACGATCTCGCTGGTCGCCGTCACCTTGTCGTGCGTGACGTAGACGATCGTCTTCAGCACCAGGAACAGGGTGTCCCCGTACCGCTCCAGCTTCGGGCGCTGATGGGCCCGCACCGCGTCCTCCACGGCCAGCGGATGAAGCTCGAACGCCGCCGCGATCTCCGCGAACTGCTCGGTGGTCGGCTCGTAGAGCCCGATCCACACGAACCGGCCGTCGTCCCCGCCCGTCCGCCGGAGCACCTCCGAGAGCTCGACCGGCCCCGGCAGCCGCCGTCCCCGCTCGTACAGCGCGCAGTCCACCACCGCCCGCGACACCAATCCCGCCACCACCCTTCGACCGTCGCCCCGCCGCACTCGCGCCGGTCCGCCAACCTACCCGGCGCCCCGGGGCCGTGCGGTCCGCGGACCGGGTCGGGCGGGGCTCCCGTCGCGTCGGGTCGGAAGTTTCGGTTATCCCGGCGGCCCGCACCGGTCTCCCCTTCTGTGGGCCGGTGCTCGCCGGCCCGCACGCCACCGGGTCGCGGCCGAACCGGTCCTGCCCGCACCTGCTCCGTTCACACGTGCTCCGCCCGCACCCGCTCCGCCCGCACCCGCTCCGCCCGCACCCGCTCCGCCCGCACCCGCTCCGCCACGCGCCCCGGCGCGTCCGTCCGGGAAAGACCCGCTGATGTCCGCTGCTCACCGTTCGTTCTCCCGTGGTTGGGCGCTGGCCTCCTGCCTGCCCGTGCTGCTCCTGCTCGGGCTCGTCACCGGCGGTTCCCCGTCCGGTTCCGGGCCGGCTGGGCGGCCGGGCGCGGCGGCCTCGCCCGGGTCACCCGCGCAGCCCGTGCCGCCCCTGCCGGGCCTGCCGGACCTGCCCCCGTCCGCGCTGGGTCTCGCCGCCGAACGGGACGGCTACCGCCTGGACTCCGGGACGAGCGACCTGCCCGCCGACCGGGCCGCGGGCTACGCGTTCACCGTCACCGGCCCGGACGGCCGGCCGGTCACCGACTTCCTCGCGCACCAGAGCGAGAAGCTGCACTTCTACGCGATCCGCTCCGACCTCACCGGCTTCCAGCACCTGCACCCGGCGATGGCCGCCGACGGCACCTGGACGGCGGACCTGGCCGCTCTCACCCCGGGAAGCTGGCGGCTGTACGCGTCCTTCCTGCCGGCCGGCGGCCCCGGCAAGAGCAGCGAGCTCGTGCTCAGCCGTACCGTGACCGTGCCCGGCCAGGCCACCGCGGTGCCGCTGCCCGGCCCGGCCGGCAGCACCGCGGTCGACGGCTACACCGTCACCCTGCGGAGCGAGCCGGCGGCCGGCGCCCACCTGCTCACCGCCACCGTCGCCAAGGACGGCAGGCCGGTCACCGATCTCCAGCCGTACCTGGACAGCTACGCCCACCTCAGCGCCTTCCACGAGGGCGATCAGGCACTGGCCCACCTCCACCCGGCGACCGAGGCCGACAGCGAGCACGGCGGTCCGACGCTGACCTTCCGGGCGATGCTCGGCGAGACCGGGCGCTGGCGCGTCTTCCTGCAGTTCCGGGCCGCCGGACAGCCGCACACCGCCGAACTCACCCTGGCCGTCGGCTGAGGTCACGCCGCCGGGCCGGCCCCGGCCATACCTGGCAGCATCGCGTAGTCACCGCCCAGGAGGGAAGGAACTCCCTGCGGGGAACCCCGGCCTTCCCGAGGCGGACCCTGTCGGCGGTAGTCTCCCGGAAGGCGGCCGACCACCGGCCAATGAGCAGCTCCGCACCGGGTGTGGGCTTCACCTTGTCGGTGTCGATCCGTGCGTGACAGCAGGCCGCCACCGCCCGCACAGCGTCCAGCTCCTGTGCGCCCCCGGAACGGCCGGGGTCTCCCTGCGAAGGGAAGCCGGGCACCGGTCCACCATGGGGTTGAAACGGACGTCCAGCTGGCAAGTCTGACAGCATCAGCGTAGGTGGCGGAGCATGACGGCGTAGAACGGTGCGTCATCGAACGGTCGTTACTCGCCGACCTTCTTGTCCTTCGAGGCCTCGTACATGGTCCGAACGCGGGGATGGGCGGTGTCAACGTAGCGCAGGGCGAGGGCCTCGGGTCGATCGGACAGCAGTGCCTCGCGGATCCTTTCGGCCAGGCCCTTGCCGCGCCAGGCCGGCCGCCATGGCCATCACGCAGTCGTAGCCGGGGCGGCCGGTCCAGTGGTTGACGAACCACTCGAAGCGCTGCACGAATGGGTCGTCGGCCTGGTCGGCGTAGGCGTCAGCGTGGACGGCCAGCAACGTTCGCTCATGGTCGTGCGGCAGGCTGCCGGGCCCGGGCGTCCAGCAAGTGCGCGCCGAGGTTGTGGGGCCTCAGCGCGCCGCCGGGCAGCGGGGTGAGCGGGGACCCGTAGACGGCGCCGACCAGGCAGCCGGTGGAGGCGAGCAACTGGCCGCTGGAGCGGACGGCGTCCAGGGACCGGGTGAGGTGCAGCAGATGGAGCGGGCCGCCGGCGGTGAGGACGCGGAGCATGGCGTTGTCGCGCATCAGGTCGCCGTTGGGGCTCTGTGCGAGGCGCCGGCGCCAGTCGTTCTCCGTGTCGGCGAGCCCGGTCGGGGCGGGGTGGCCGGTCGGGGCCCCGTAGTCGGTGTGGGCGTGGTCCCAGTCGGTGTGCACGGGTTCTCTCCTATTCGGGCCGTACGGCGTGGAGCGCGAGTTCCAGCGCCCGGGCGTCGCAGGCTCCGTCGAGCCGGGCCCGCTCGCTGCGCACCACCAGGTCGTGGGCGAGGGCGGGTGCCCAGTCGGGAACCGGGAGCCGTAGGCGGCCGGGGTCGGTCCACCAGCGGGGGAGCGGCAGCCGGTAGCGGTCCAAGGCGTCGGCGAGCTTCAGGAGGTCCACCGCAAGGCCGTGTCGGCGGTACTGGCCTTCTTCGCGCTGGTCGAAGGTGTGGTGCGGAACGTCGTGGAGGGCGACTGCGACGATTGCCTCCGTCGAGGGGGCCGTGCCGAAGGCGGAGGTGACGGCGTCGAGATGGCCGGCCAGCCAGCGGGCGGCGCGTCGGCCATGGCCGGGGTCGGCACTGTCGTGCCGGCGGCGGCAGTCGTGGCATGCCGCCGCAGCCGCGAGCGCGAGCACCCGCTCGGGGACGAGGCCCAGGCCGGGGGCCAGGAACTGTACGAGGAGCGCGACCCGGGCACCGTGCCGGACACCGTGGATCGAGTCGGTGGTCTCCGTGCGGGCGAACCAGGAGGCGTTCGGTACCAGCAGCCTCACCGAGTGTGGCAGTCTGGCCCGGACATCCGCACCGGCGGGCCGGTGGCCGGCGATCCAGTCCAGCGTGGCCCGGTCCATCACCTGGTGGTCCGGGAGCTGACCGGCCGCGGCCAGTTCCCGCAGCGACGGTTCGCCGGTGGCCGGCGGTGTCGGTGTGATCATGAAGGGTTCCTCGAAGTGGGGTCGGGTGCGATGGGCGTCACGCTGGGCGTGGTGGTGCTGACGATGGGAAACCGGCCGGCGGAGCTGGGTGCGCTGCTGGACTCGGTCGAGGCCCAGGAAGGCGGCGACAGCGGCGTACGGACCGTCGTGCTCGGGCAGGGCGTCGAGCTGCCCGAACTGCCCGGCTGGGTCGACGCGGTCGAGTTGGCGGAGAACCTCGGCATCCCGGGCGGGCGGAACGCCGGCGTCGAGCGGCTGCGCGAGCTCGGTGGTACCGACGTCCTGGTCGTCCTGGACGACGACGGCCTCCTCCCGAGGACCGACACGTTCCGCCTGATCCGCGAAGCGTTCGAGCAGGACCCGAAGTTGGGCATCGTCTCCTTCCGGATCGCCGACGAGACCGGATTCACCCAGCGTCGCCACGTGCCTCGTCTCGGGGCCTCCGACCCCATGCAGTCCGGGCCCGTCACGACCTTCCTCGGTGGAGGCCATGCCATCCGCATGTCCGTGATCGACCAGGTCGGGCTGTTCCCCGCGAAGTTCTTCTACGCGCACGAGGAGACCGACTTCGCCTGGCGGGCGCTGGACGCCGGCTGGGGGATCGAGTACCGGGCGGACATGGTGCTCCAGCACCCCCGCACCGACCCCGCCCGCCACGCCGCCTACTACCGGATGACCGCCCGCAACCGCGTGTGGCTCGCCAAGCGCCACCTGCCCGCCCCGCTCGTCCCGGTCTACCTCGCCTCCTGGACCGCCTACACCCTGCTGCGCCGCCCGCCGATGGACGGACTGAAGGCATGGTGGGGCGGGTTCTTCGAGGGCGTCCGCGTGCCGTGCCCGCCGCGCAGGCCGATGCGGTGGACCACGGTGTGGCGGATGACCAAGCTGGGCCGGCCGCCCGTCTTCTGACGGACCGGCCCAGCAGGCGGGTCAGGACCAGAGGGAGTGCAGGGCGTCGATGACGCGCTGCACGTCCCCGGCGGCCATCGCCGGGTAGCAGGGAAGGGACAGCTGCCGGGCGGCGACGTGCTCGGTCACCGGCAGGTGGCACTCGACCTGCCGGTACGCGGCGAGCCGGTGCACGGGCTTGAAGTGCACGCTTGTGCCGATCCCGTGGACCTCCCTCAGCGCCTCGGCCACCGCGTCCCGGCTGTGCGCCCTCACCCACCAGGCCCTCGACCTCGGCCAGCCCGGCCGCTGCGTGGACCTTTCCCGGGCCGCCCTGGAACGGGCCCGGGGAAAGGTCGACCGGCATACGGAGGCCCTGCTGCTCGTCACCGCCGCGCGCGCCCACGGAGCCTCCGGCAACGGTGCCGACGCGGCCAAACTCATCCTCGCCGCCGAGGACGCCATGTTCTCCAGCGCCGACACGATCCCCACCTACGCCGCCGCGGCCGGCCCGGTCGCAGCCACCGTCGCCTCCCACATCGGCCGCACCCTCACCGAGATGAAGGACCACGGCGCCGCCGAACGCCACTACCGCGCGGCGCTGCGCAACCGCACCCCGGGCACGTACCACCGTGTGCGCGGCCTCACCCTGGCCAACATCGCCAAGACGGTTGCGGCCCAGCACCGGCCCGAGGAAGCCGTCGGCCTGTGGAGCCAGAGCACGGACCTCATGGAGGGCGTCGCCTCCGACCGCAACCGCAGAGAACTGGACACGATGCGATCCACTCTCACCGTCTATGCCCGGCGCGGCGTCCCTGGCGCGGCCGAACTCGTGCAGCGAGCCGCACAGATCTCGGCCGACTGAGACTCCAGGGCCCACCGATATCGCGCCGGCGGCCGAGCCGGTGCTGCGAGCAGCCATCCCATCCGCGAGGCCATGCCCGCCAAGTCCAACGGCAGTCTGGACAACCTCTGCACCCAGCTCGTCCGGTGTCGACAGTCCGCGACCTCCTCAGCTCCTGCGCCGGCTGATCGACAGAACACGCACAGCGCGGCCCTCGACAATACAACTGCCGAAACTGGCAAGGTAGTTGATGTTCCCAACGGTGAACTTCGATGGAGAGGCCGGGGATCAGCCGGACACCACCCGGCCGACCCCCGGCCCAGGACCGACCCGCCCCAGACGGCTCGGCCACGGCGCGAAGGCCGCCATGTCCACCCCAACCACGCCGACCCCCGGGCCCCACGGCCAACGACCTCCAGACCGCCCGCGACAAGCACCGCCGCAGCGCCGCCGACGACACGCTCGGCCCCGCCGCCCGCCGCCCGCCGCGACCACGAGCACGCGGCCTGCGGCTACGACTGGGCCCTACGCGTCCTGGAAACCGACCCGGCCGGCACCAACCACCGCATCGGCGCCTCCGGCTGGACCCGCACCATCCCCGCCCACGACACCCGCGCGATGCCCGGGCGGCGCAGGTACGCCGAGCGGCCGATCCGCGGCCCGCGACGGCCCGTAGCGAGGTGCAACGCGAACTGCTCCAGGCCCAGGTGGAGACCGCGACCCCGGTCTGCCGTGAACTGGAGGAGGCGGGCGACCACCTGGTGCGGCTGCGGCACGTCCTGGGCGAGGCGGCGGCGGGGGACGGCTGCCTCCTCGCCGCCTGTGCGAGCGCGCCGTTCACCGACCGGCTACCCGTCCCGGTGACGGACACCGCCCGCTACCGGGCCATGCACGGCGACGCGCCCCGACCGCACCGACGAGCAGCTGATCTGAGGCGTGCACGTCCACCTCGGCATCCCCGACCGTGCCACCGGCGTCGCCCTGCAGAACCGGGGCTGCGGCCCCGGCTGCCCCTGTTGATAGCGCTGGCCACGAATTCGCCGTTGGCGCAGAGGACCGACACCGGGTTCGCCGGCCGGCACACGGTGGTGGTCTTCGACCGCTGGCCCGTCAGCGGGTCGCCACCCCTGTTCGACGGCGCCGACGACTACGACCGCCGGACCAGGGCCCTCGTGGACGGCCGGCTGATCCGCGACATCGGCCAGCTCTACTGGCACATCAGATTGTCGGAGCGCTACCCCACCGTCGAGGTCCGTGCCCTGGACGTGCAGCTGGCCCCGGACGAGACGGTGATGCTGGCCGGCACCGTCCGCAGAGCCGACGCCGCCCCGGCCACCACGGGCGGGGCGACGCCGGCTCAGCGGACGGTGATGCCGATCAGGCAGGTGTCGTCGTCGGTGTCGGAACTGCTGTACCGCAGGAGGTGGTCCAGCCGGCGGTCCAGTTCCGGGAGGCGGTCGGCGTCCCCGGCGGCGGCCAGCAGGTCGGCCAGCGAGAGTTCCAGGGAGCGGTCCCGGCGTTCGATCAGCCCGTCGGTGTACAGCATCAGGGTGTCTCCGGCCCGTAGCTCGATCTCACCCTCCTGGTAGTCGGCCTGGTCGATGGCGCCCAGCAGGATGCCGCTGACGGTGGGCAGCTCGGCGGCCCGCCCGTCGCGCACCAGGATCGGTGGGAGGTGGCCCGCCCGGGCCCAGCGCAAGGTCCGGGTCCGGGGCTCGTACAGGGCGCAGACGGTCGTCGCGGTCACGTTGTCGGTCAGATGGTGGGTCACGGTGTTGAGCCAGCCCAGCAGCTGTCCCGGACCCGCTCCGGTGGCGGCCAGGCCGCGCAGGGCGTTGCGCAGCGCGACCATGCCGGTGGCCGCCTCGATGCCGTGCCCGGCGACGTCGCCCACGCACAGCAGCACCTGGCCGGTGGGCAGGGCGAGCGCGTCGTACCAGTCGCCGCCGACCAGGTGGTCCTTCTCGGCGGGCCGGTAGCGCACGGCCACCCGCAGGTCGTGCAGGTCCAGCGGGCCGCGGCTGGGAGGCATGATGGCGTGCTGCAGCTGCAGGGCGAGCCGGTTGCGTTCGGCGGCCTGCTGTTCGGTGTGGGCGAGCTGGTCGCGGGTGGCGGCGAGCGCGACCTCCGTCCAGTGCTGGGCGGAGACGTCCTGGTAGGCGCCGCGGACGGCGGTGATCCGGGAGTCGGCGTCGAGGACGGGCTCGGCGACCACCCGGATGTGCCGGGCGATGCCGTCGGCGCGCTGGAGGCGGAAGGCCGTCGAGGCGGGCCGCTGGTGGTGCAGCAGGGTCCGCAGGAACCGGCCGATGGTGTGTTCGTCGTCGGGGTGCGCGTGGGCGGGCAGGCGGTCCAGCGGGACGGGGTCGGCGTGCGGCGGGAGGCCGTGGAGGTCGAACAGGGTGTCGTTCCAGACGATCTCGCCGCTGTGCAGGTTCTCCTCGAACCCGCCGATCCGCCCGAGGCGCTGGGCGTGCTGGAGCAGGTTGGCGACGCGCGCGGTGCCGTCCTCGGTCCGCCAGACGACGACCGCGTAGCGCCCGTGGCGGCTGATGCTCACCCGGGCCCGGGTGGTCAGCGGGACGCCGTCCACCAGCGCGGAGAGGCTCATCCCCGGCGAGCGGAACGATTCGCCGGTCGCCAGCACGTGTTCGATCTTCTCGAAGAGGCCGCCCGGCTCGGCGGCCAGCGGGTAGGCCTCCAGCAGCCGGGCGCCGACGACGGCGCTGCGCGGCCGGCCGGCGAAGTCCTCGAAGCGCGGGTTGAGGTGCTTGATCAGGTAGTCGGTGGCCCTACCGGCCGCGTCGACGTCCGGTTGCATGACCAGACAGGGGTCGTGCAGGCCGTGGACCAGCTCCAGCAGGTCGGCGGTCTGCGGGTCGTCGGCGCCGTCGGTCCCGCCGGCGGCCGGCCGGGACTCCAGCGCGGTGGCGCACAGCTCGGCCAGCGCCTCGAACTGCCGTTGCAGCGACTGGGACTGCGTGGGCAGGCCGCCGCTCCAGCAGATCTCCAGGACGCCGGTGATCCGGCCGCCCGCGCCGGCCGGCACCGCCAGCCGTCCGCCGCCGAACTCCCGCTGTCCGATCGACGGGAGCCCCGCCGCGGCCAGCGACGCGTAGGCGGCGGGGGCCCGTTCGGTCAGCGCGCGGCGCGCCGGGACGGGGACGCCGGGCGGGACGTGGCGCCAGCGCTTCGCCTCCTCGCCGGCGAACCCGGCACTGCCCGCCAGGGTCAGCGACTGGTCGGAGTTGGCCGCCCAGATCGCCACCGCCTGCGCCCCGAGCGGCCGCAGGGCGTGTTCGAGGACGGACTGGGCGACCGCCTGGACGTCGTCGGCCCCGAGCATGCCGGTCTCGGCGCTGCGCAGCCGGACGCCCACGGAGGGCTCACCGGTGGAGGCCAGGAACTCGCGGGCGACGTCGGCGATCCGGTCGTGCGAGGCCTGGTTGACGAGGTCGGCGGCCAGCTCCAGGACGGACACGTTCGACTGGCTCGCCAGGTCCTCCAGCTGTCGGATGGCGTCGGCCGGGCCGTAGCCGAGCCGCTCGACCAGGATGCCCTTGGCGAGTTCGACCAGCGCCCGGCCGTCGGCCTCGGCCCGGGCCGCCGTGAGTTCGCGGCGCAGGCGCTCGACGGTGGCCGTCAGCCGGCCGACCACGCCGTCGACGGGCCGGCCGGCGGCGTGCTCGGCCGGGCCGCCGGAGAGCTGCTCGGGCGGCCTGTCGCCCGCCCTCCGCTGGGCGTGGACACCCCGGGCGGTCCGGGTGGACGCCCGGTCCGGGGCGTCCCCGTGGTCGGGCCCGGGCAGGGAGGGGGCGTCCGTGTCCCGAGGCGGTCGGTTCTCGGGCATCGCTCTCTCCTCGGGTCGCACGGTGTCGGGTCGGGTCGCCGGGTCGGGCTACGGCCGCAGCCACCGCTCGATGCGGGTGACGAGGTCCTCCGCGTCGACCGGCTTGGTGACGTAGTCGCTGGCGCCGGAGGCGAGGCTCTTCTCCCGGTCGCCCATCATCGCCTTCGCGGTGACGGCGATGATCGGCAGGTCGACGTACGCGGGCATGGCACGGATGGCGGTGGTGGCGGCGTAGCCGTCCATCTCCGGCATCATGACGTCCATCAGGATGAGGTCGACACCGGCGTTGCGGGTCAGGGTCTCGATCGCGGCGCGTCCGTTCTCGGCCTGCAGGACCTGGATGCCGTGCAGTTCGAGGATCCCGGTGAGCGCGTACAGGTTGCGGTCGTCGTCGTCGACGACGAGGACGGTGCGGCCCGCGAGTGAGCCGTCGACGGGCTGGGCGGGCGGGGTGGCGGTGTCCTCGGCGCGGACCAGCGGCAGCACGTCGCCGGGTTGGTCCGCGCTCAGGTGCAGGGCGATGCGCTCGCGCAACTCGTCGAGACTGGAGAGCAGTTCCAGCGGTTGTGCGGTGGCGCGCTCCTGCAGGAGCCGTTCCTGCCCGGCGCCGAGCCGCCGGTTGTTGTGGGCGAGGACGGGCACGTTGTGCAGGGCGGCGTCCCGGGCCATGGCCTCCAGGAAGGCCAGCGCCGCGCCGTTCGGCAGGTCGAGTTCGAGGACCACGCAGTGGCAGGGCGTCGCGGCGAGCGTCTCCGCCGCCTCCTGGGCGCCGACCGTGGTGATGACCTCGACCGCGCCGCGCGGTCCGCCGAGGTCGGTGTGCCCGGTCAGGTCGGCGACGGCGCTCTCCGCGACGAGGGACAGCAGGCCGCGCCGGCGCTCCTCGATGACCAGCAGCCGCTTGGGCCGGCCGGCCTCCGGCGCGCCGGACTGCCCCGTCCGGTCCTCCGTTCCGGGCCGGGCCGACTCGGCCGGTCCGGGTTCCAGGGCCTCCCGGGGGCACTGGCCGCTCAGCTCGACGAACTCCGCCCGGGCCGCGGGCAGGTAGAGGGAGAAGGTGCTGCCACGACCGGGGGCGCTCCGGGCCGTGATGGCGCCGCCGAGGAGGAAGGCGATCTCCCGGCTGATGGACAGCCCCAGGCCGGTGCCGCCGTACTTGCGGCTGGTGGTGCCGTCGGCCTGCTGGAACGCGCCGAAGACGCTCTCCAGGTGCTGGGGATCGATCCCGATGCCGGTGTCCACGACGTGGAAGGCGATGACCGGACCGTCGTCGCGGCGCGCGACCTCCGGCACCTGGGTGCCGTCCGCGACCTCGATGCGCAGATCGACGCTGCCCCGTTCGGTGAACTTCACCGCGTTGGACAGCAGGTTCCGCAGGACCTGTCGCAGCCGGTAGTCGTCGGTGAGCAGTTCGGCGGGCACGCCGGCGGCGGTGGTGACCTGGAAGGCCAGGCTCTTCTGGCCGGTCAGCGGCCGGAAGGTGGCCTCGACGTAGTCGAGCAGCCGGCGCAGCGGGATGCGCTCCGGGGCGACGTCCATCTTCCCGGCCTCGACCTTGGACAGGTCGAGGATGTCGTTGATCAGCTGCAGCAGGTCGGAGCCGGCGGAGTGGATGATGCCGGCGTACTCGACCTGCTTGGCGGTCAGGTTGCGGGTGGGGTTCTGGGCGAGGAGCTGGGCGAGGATGAGCAGGCTGTTGAGCGGGGTGCGCAGCTCGTGGCTCATGTTGGCCAGGAACTCCGACTTGTAGGTGGAGGCCAGGGACAGCTGGTGCGCGCGGTCCTCCAGCTCCTGGCGGGCCTGCTCGATCTCCAGGTTCTTGGTCTCGATGTCCCGGTTCTGGGCGGCCAGCAGGGCCGCCTTGTCCTCCAGCTCGGCGTTGGAGGACTGCAGTTCCTCCTGGCGGGACTGGAGTTCCGCGGAGCGGACCTGCAGCTCGGAGGTGAGGCGCTGGGACTCGCCGAGCAGCTCGTCGGTGCGGGCGTTGGCGACGATGGTGTTCACGTTGGCGCCGATGGTCTCCATCAACTGGTCGAGGAAGGCCCGGTGCACCGGCGTGAAGTCCTGGAGGGCGGCGAGTTCGATGACGCCCAGCACCTGGTCCTCGACGACGATCGGCAGCACGATCAGCGAGGTCGGCTCGGCCCGGCCCAGGCCCGAGGAGACGCTCACGTAGCCGGCCGGCAGCCGGTCGACGGCGATGGTGCGCCGGCTGCGGGCCGCCTGGCCGACGAAGGACTCGCCGAGCCGGAAGCGGGTCGGCGTCGCGCCGGCCGGGAAGGCGTAGGAGCCGATCAGGTTGAGGAAGGTGACGCCGCCGGTGTCCTCGGCGAGGTAGAAGGCGCCGTACTGGGCGGAGACCAGCGGGGTGATCTCGTCCATGATCAGTTCGGCGACGACGGGGAGGTCGCGCCGGCCCTGCATCAGCGCGGAGAACCGGGCGAGGTTGGACTTGAGCCAGTCCTGCTCCTCGTTGGCCCGGGTGGTCTCGCGCAGGGACTCCACCATGAAGTTGATGTTGTCCTTGAGATCGGCGACCTCACCGGAGGCGTCCACGGTGATCGAGCGGGTCAGGTCGCCCGCCGCGACGGCGCTGGTGACCTCCGCGATCGCGCGGACCTGGCGGGTGAGGTTGCCGGCCAGCTCGTTGACGTTCTCGGTGAGCCGCTTCCACGTGCCGGAGACGCCCTCGACCTCGGCCTGGCCGCCGAGCCGCCCCTCGCTGCCGACCTCGCGGGCGACCCGGGTCACCTCGGCGGCGAAGGCGCTCAGCTGGTCGACCATGGTGTTGATGGTGGTCTTGAGCTCCAGGATCTCGCCGCGCGCGTCCACGTCGATCTTGCGGGTGAGGTCGCCCTTGGCGACGGCGGTGGTGACCTGGGCGATGTTGCGGACCTGGCTGGTGAGGTTGTGCGCCATGAAGTTGACGTTGTCGGTGAGGTCCTTCCAGGTACCGGCCACGTTCGGGACCCGGGCCTGCCCGCCGAGCGTGCCCTCGGTGCCGACCTCGCGGGCCACCCGGGTCACCTCGTCCGCGAAGGCGGAGAGCGTGTCGACCATCGTGTTGATGACGCCGGCCAGCGCGGCGACCTCGCCCTTGGCCTCCACGTTGATCCGCTGCGACAGGTCGCCCTTGGCGACGGCGGTGGCGACCTGGGCGATCGAGCGGACCTGCCCGGTGAGGTTGGAGGCCATCACGTTGACGTTGTCGGTGAGGTCCTTCCAGGTGCCGGAGACGCCCCGGACGGTGGCCTGGCCGCCGAGCCGGCCCTCGGTGCCGACCTCGCGGGCGACCCGGGTCACCTCGCCGGAGAAGGCGCTCAGCTGGTCGACCATCGTGTTGATGGTCTCCTTGAGTGCCAGGATCTCGCCGCGGGCGTCGACGGTGATCGTCTGGGAGAGGTCGCCCCTGGCGACGGCGGTGGCGACCTGGGCGATCGAGCGGACCTGGGCGGTGAGGTTGCCGGCCATGAAGTTGACCGAGTCGGTGAGGTCGCGCCAGGTGCCGGAGACGCCCTTGACGTCGGCCTGGCCGCCGAGCCGGCCTTCGGTGCCGACCTCGCGGGCGACCCGGGTCACCTCGCCGGAGAAGGCGCTCAGCTGGTCGACCATCGTGTTGACGGTGTTCTTGAGTTCCAGGATCTCGCCGCGGGCGTCGACGGTGATCGTCTGGGAGAGGTCGCCCTTGGCGACGGCGGTGGCGACCTGGGCGATGTCGCGGACCTGGGTCGTGAGGTTTCCGGCCATCGCGTTGACGGAGTCGGTGAGGTCCTTCCACGTCCCCGACACGCCGGGCACCTCGGCCTGGCCGCCGAGCCGGCCCTCGGTGCCGACCTCGCGGGCGACCCGGGTCACCTCGGAGGTGAACAGGGAGAGCTGGTCGACCATGCCGTTGAACACGGTGGCGATCTCGCCGAGCAGGCCGTCGGCGTCGTCGGGCAGCCGGGTGCCGAAGTCGCCGTCGCGTACGGCGGTCAGTCCGGCCAGCAGGCGCCGCAGGTCCGGTTCACCGACCTGCGCGGTACCGCTCGTCGTGCGTGGTGCCAGGGGCTTGGCGCTGCCGGCCATCAGGACGTCGCTTCCTCGTAGTGCGCCGGGCCGCAGGCCCGCCACTGTCAACGCCCGGCCCGGCTCCGCACCCGCCCGAGGGCAATGCCGCACCGAGGTGCCGGGCACCCGTCCGTACCGTCAGGGACGCTACCGCACCCGCTCCGTCGGGGGCGAACGTCCCTGTGCCGGGTGCGACTGGCCCCGGGCCGTCCCGGCCGGAGGCCGCTCGGGTGGGGCCGCCGGCCGGACCCCGCCCGCCCCGGCGCGCCCGGGTGGTGTTCCCGGGCGGCCCGGAGCGCCGGGCTCAGGCCTCGGCCAGGAGTTCGGCGCGCAGGCCGGCCAGGATCCGGGTGAGCAGCCGCGACACGTGCATCTGCGAGACACCGAGCCGGCGGCCGATCTCGCCCTGGGTCAGCTCGGCGCCGAAGCGCAGCGAGAGGATGGTGCGGTCGCGCTCCGGCAGGGCGGCGATGAGCGGCTTGAGGGTCTCCAGGCAGAGCATGATCTCGTAGGCGTCCTCCTCCCGGGCGACCCGGTCGCCCAGCGCGTCGGCGCCGTCCGTCCGCTCGGAGCCGGGCAGCGGGGCGTCGAGCGACCCGGCGCTCTGCGCCTGGGAGGCGATCAGGCCCTCGCGCACCTCCTCCTCGGTGAGGTCCAGGTGCGCGGCCAGCTCGGCGGGGGTGGGGGCGCGGTCCAGCAGTTGCTCCATCGCGTCACTGGTCTTGGCCAGCGTCAGACGCAGCTCCTGCAGCCGTCGGGGGACGTGCACCATCCAGCCGGTGTCGCGGAAGAACCGCTTGATCTCGCCGCGGATGGTCGGCAGCGCGAACGAGGAGAACTCGACGTCGAAGGACGGGTCGAAGCGGTCGATGGCCTTGATCAGGCCGATCGTGGCGACCTGGATGATGTCCTCGACCGGTTCCTTGCGGTGGGTGAACCGGTTCGCCGCGAACTTCACCAGCGCCATGTTCAGTTCGATCAGGGTGCCGCGCACGTAGGAGTACTCGGCGGTGCCCTCCTCCGCCGCGCGCAGGCGGGCGAACAGGACCTTCGACAACGCGCGCGCGTCCGCCGGGCACACCTGGGCCGGCTGCTCCGCCGTGATCCCCAGCTCGGCCGCCACCCGGACGAAGTCGGCCGGGCAGGAGAGCGCGTCGCCGATCACGACCGGACGGGGTGCGGCGGCCGCGGCGCTGGTGCGGGCAGTGGCCGAAGGGCTGGACACGACGGTCGGCATGCTCTCTCCTCTGCTGGTGATCACTTGTTCGGGCACGACGCGACTCACCTGCCCCGCCTCGGCCCGAACAGGCCTCCTTTCGCCAGAGGACCCCATCATCTTCACCTCGCCCACACATGTCGGCGGGTGGCTCGACTGTCCCGGCCCCACGGCGTACCGTGCGCGCGGGTGTCGCCGTATCGTCGTACCGATCCACCCACGGCCCCGCTCGACGAAGGAGGAGGGACAGCGATGCCCGACAGCGTCCCCGAACCGCCCGCGGCCCCCCGTCGTCCCGACGAAGGGCCGAGCGCCGTGCGACTGCGGGTCGGCCTGCGCGCCGAGGGCGGCACGGTCGTCGTCTCACCCGTCGGCGAGCTGGACCACGACAGTGCGGCACTGCTGGGCGCGCGGCTTCACGAGGCGATCGGACAGGCGGACGACCGGGTGGTCGTCGACTGCGACGGGCTGGCGTTCTGCGACTCCACCGGCCTCAATCTGCTGCTCACCACCCGCGCCGAGGCGGAACGCGCGCGCCTCGCGCTCGTCCTCGCCGGGCTGCGGCCCTCGGTCGCCAGGATGTTCGAGGTCACCGGGGCGCGGACCGTGTTCGACATCCGGGCGGACCTCGGCTCGGCGCTGGCCGGATGACGCCGCGGCCCCCCGGGCGGCGGCCCGGGGCCCGACCGGCCGCGGCCCGCGGGCGGTCGCGACGCGCCGCACGTCACCGGTGTCCCCCGCGCGCCTGCGGGCACACGAGTAGGCAACGGCCGGCCGCCGCCCGGCCCGGTCGGTCGTCGGGGAGTGAGGACAGATGAGCGCCAGTGAGTACCGGACCACGAGTCGGTCGGTGATGCCCGGGATGCCAGCCACCGGTCAGACCCGGAGGCTGGCCCTGGACGGTGTCGCGGGCGTGCCCGGCCGCTGTCGCGACCAGGTCCGCACCGCGCTGGAGGACTGGGGCTGGCTGCCCACCGCCGACCCCGACCAGCGGGCCAGGGCCGACGACGTCCTCCTGATCGTCTCCGAACTCGCCACCAACGCCTGCCGGCACGCCGGCGGACCGGACCAACTGGTGCTGTCCGTGACCGCCCTGACCCTCCGGATCGAGGTGCTGGACCGGTCCGACGCGCTGCCGAGCCCGCAGGTGCCGCACGTACCGACCCGGATCGGCGGCCACGGCCTGCACACCGTCGCGCTGCTCGCCAGCCGGTGGGGGCACCTGCCGCGGGCGGACCGGCCCGGCAAGGCGGTCTGGGCGGAGATCGACCTGCCGCGGGGCTGACGCGGCGGGACGGCCCGGGGGCCCGCCGGCGCGGGCGCGCGGGTGGGGTGCGGTAGCGGATCAGGCGGGCGCCGACGATCCGCCCGCCGGCGCGGGCGCGCGGATGGGCCGCGGATCTACAGTGGCAGGTGTGACCGATGGCAGCTCCGCCGTCCCCGGTCTCGCCGCGGTTCGGCGGCGGCTCGGGGCGGAGCTGTTCGCGCGGGTGGCCGGGCCGCAGGGCCCCGCGGCCCGCAGCCGGATCCACGACACGCCCGGCCCGCGCTGGTTCGGTCCGGAGCGGCCCATCCGCGTCGTCCACGGTGACGCCTCGATGTTCGTCGGCGGCCTGCGGGCGCTGCTGCTGCAGTCGCTGCATCCGCTGGCGATGGCCGCGGTCGAGGCGCATTCCGGCTACCGGGGTGACCCGTGGGGCCGACTGCAGCGCACCAGCACCTTCCTCGCGGTGACGACCTTCGGGACCGCCGACGACGCGCGACGGGCGGTCGACCGGGTCCGGGCGGTGCACGAGCGGGTACGCGGGACCAGCGCGTCGGGGGAGGAGTACCGGGCCGCCGACCCGCACCTGCTCGGCTGGGTCCACGCCGCCGAGGTCGACAGCTTTCTCCGGGCCCACCGGTCTTACGGTGAAAGGCCGTTGGACGACGAGGCCTACGACGGGTACGTGGCCGACGCGGCCACCGTGGCCGCCGCGCTCGGTGTCGTCGACCCGCCGCGCGACCAGCGGCAGCTCGCGTCCGTCATCGAGCGGTACCGCCCCGAACTGCGCGGCACCGCGCCCGCCCTCGACGCGGCCCGGTTCCTCCTCCTGCGGCCGCCGCTGCCCTGGGTCGTGCGCCCGCCGTACGGTCTGCTCGCCGCCGGGGCGGTCGCCCTGCTGCCCGGATGGGCCCGGCGGGAACTCCGGCTGCCGTACCTCCCGGTCGTCGAGGGGCCGGCGGCGCGGCTGGGCGCCGGCGCCGTCACGAGGACGATCCGGTGGGCGATGGCCCGCCCCTCGGGGGCGCCCGGGCCGGGCCGGGAACCGGGGCCCGCCGGTCGGGACTGACCGGTCGGGACTGACCGGGCGCGGCTGACCGGCGCCTCGGCGCCGGCCGGGGGTGTCGAGGCCCCGGGTCTACCAGTAGTGGCGGCGGCCGCCGACCTCGTGGCCGACCGCGCCGAGGATCCACAGGACGAGCCCGATCAGGGCCAGGGCGAGGCCGATGGTCCACAGCACGGACACACCGGTGACGAAACCGATGACGAGAAGGATGGCTCCGAGGACGATCACGACGACCTCCGTTTTCGTTCCCCCGTGATGGCTGCGGCCTGCCGCCGATGCGGAGGTCACCCAGCGTCTGTCCGGTTCCCGGGTTTTCAATCCGAGCGGTGGCGCCGGGTCGTCGGCGCTGTCGCGCTGGGGCGCGGTCCCGGGTCGGCGGGCCGCTGGGCCGGGTGACCCGGTCCCGGGTCGGCGGTCCGGTCCGGTGGCCGACCCGGAGCCTCCGTGCGGACGGCCGTTCCGCCCGAACCCCTCGCTGCGTACTCATGTGGACATCATATGCAGGTAGCCGATATATGTAGCTGCATGACACAACGCTCCCTGCGGCAGTCGACCCTGCCGCGGCCTGCCGTCCTCGAAGAGCGCCTGGCCGGCGCCCGGGAATCCGCCGGGCCGGCCGAGCCCGCCGCCGCCACCCGCCTGTCCGGCCTGCTGGGCCTGGCGGCACTGCGGTTCGAGCAGGCCCGCGGTCGGCGCTGGTTCTGGCCGGTGCTGCTGCTGGCCGGGTACGCGGTGGAGGTGCTCTTCCGCCTGGTGCTCGTCCGTCACCTGAGCTACCCCTCGGTGCACCCGGACGAGGACTCCTACCTCGTCCTGGCCCGCGTGCTGGCCGGCCGGTCGAGCACGGAGATGCCGGTCGGCGTGGTGATCCCGGGCGGGTACCCGCTGCTGGTCTCCCCGGCCTTCCGGATCGCCGGCGACCCGGTCACCGCCTACCACCTGATCATGGTGATCAACGCGCTGCTGAACGCGCTGGTCTTCCCGCTGGCCCGGCTGGCGTTGCGTCGCCTGGGCCTGGGCCGGCTGCCCGCCTACGTCTTCGCCGGTGTCACCGCCCTGCTGCCGCCGGTGATCTTCTACTCCGAGTTCGTCATGTCGGACGCCGTCCTGCCGGTGCTGGTCCTGGCCTGGCTGCTCTGCCTGCACGGCTGGCTCGGTGACGGCCCGGTCCGGCACCGCACCTGGTACGCGGCCGGCGCCGGCGCGACCGCCGCGTACTCCATGGCCACGCACGACCGGGGCGGCGTCGTGGTCGCCCTCACCGGTCTGCTCCTCCTCGGGGTCCTGGTGCTGCGCCGGGCCGAATGGCGCACCACGCTGGTCGGCCTGGGCGCGCTCGGCATCGGCGCGGCGGGCGCCAAGGCGTTGGCCTGGTGGCTTGAGGCGCGGTTCACCGTCGAGCCGAGCGACGTCGGAGGGTTCCTGTGGGAGGGCCTCACCGACCCCGGCAAGACCGGGATGACGCTGACCCGGACGGCCGGCCAGATCTGGTACTTCATCGTCTCCACCTGGGGTGTCGGCGGCCTGGCCGTCGTCGGCTGCCTGTTCGCGCTCTTCAGTGCCCGGTTCCCGCGCCCGCACCGGATCGTCGGCGGCGTGCTGGTGGCGCTCCTCGTCGGCACCGCGCTGGCCTCCGCCGCCGCGCTGCCGGACGACGGCCGGATCGACGACTGGGTGTACGCCCGCTACCTCTCGCTCCTGGTCCCGGCGGCCTTCGTGGTCGGCACCGCCGTGCTCTGCCGGTCCCGCCGCCGCGCTCTCGGCCACGCCGTCGCCGCCACCGTCGGGCTCACCCTGCTCCTCGGCAAGATCGTGGTCTGGTCCGCCGGTTCGGCGCTGACCACCAAGCTGTTCATCGGCTGGGCCCTGCCGGACGTCACCTTCCTGGCCGCCGACTGGACGCGGCTGAACATCATGCGCTCGTCCGCCGCCGCGTTCGTGGTCCTGGGTGCGGTGGTCCTGCTCCTGGTCGCGGGCGGGCGCCGGGTGGTGTGGGCGGTCGGCCTCTCGCTCGCGCTGTTCGCCGGGTTCGCCACCGCCACCATCACCGAGCAGGTCAGCCACCCGCACGCGAACTACCGCAAGCCCCTGGCGACCGGCTTCACCGAGGCCTCCGGGGTCAGGTCCACGGACAACGTGGTGTTCGCCTGGGACGTGGACGGCGGCCTGCGCAACGCCCAGGCCTTCGAGGTCTACCGGGGCCGGGTCTGGTACCGGGACCCGCGCTGGCAGCCCGTCCCCGCGGAGGCGACCGTCCTGGTCACCCCGCCGGCCCCGGAGGGCCGGGCCGCGGACGGGTACTGGCCGGAGCACCCCGCCGAGTGGTACGTCGCGAAGGTGAACAGGGCGCAGGGCTGGGCGATCTGGCGCAAGCGCTGACCGGCCGGGGGCGGAGCTCCCCGCCGCCGGCCCCGGCCGAGGGCGCCGCACAAGGCGGCCCGGGCCGGGGCCGGCGGCATTCCCGGCCGGGGGCGCGGATCGGCCACTCCGTGCGGCCCGTCGGCCTCCGGGGGTGCGGGAGGCCGTCCGGCTCGTCGCGTGACGGCGGCCCGGCACCCGTGCGCCGGGCCGTCGGGGTCTTCGTCGTCGCAGGTCGGCGGGCCAGCGGGAGGTCGTGGACGGCGGAATGGCTGAAACTGTCGTGCCATATGACCTGTGACATTGTTCTCACCTTCGTTCGATGACAGGATCCACGCCAATCTCCTTCAAGCGGCGTGACCCCACGTCAGGCCGCCCCCACTCGAAGAAGGACTCAGCGTGCCCCTGCGCATACGCCTCTCCACGCTCGCAGCCGGCGTCGTCGCCTGTTGCGCCACGGCCGCCACCGTGCTGCCGGCCCAGGCCTTCGCGGCACCCGCGGCCGTCACCGCCGGGGCGGCCGCGACCGCTTCGGCCGTGACCGTCCCGGCCGCGACCGCTTCGACGGCGGCCGCCATCGCCGCCGCCGCCGCGAGGCCGGCGGGCCCGGCCGCCGCCGGCGCCACGACGGGCGACGAGAACCTCGCCGCGCCCGCCGCCCCGCTGCCCCCGGCGCTGCTCAGCGAGACCCTGATGGGCGAGCCGGCCGCCACGGCCGCGCAGAGTGCCCCCGTCCCGCCCAAGTCCCTCGCGGCGCGGGCCCCGTCAGGCGCCGCGGTGGCCGCCGCGCAGGGCTGCACCCCGGCGGACTTCGCCGGCCACGCCGGTGCCGACCTGGTCGCGTTCCTCAAGGGCTCGACCACGGACTGCGTGACCGCGCTGTTCACCAACGGCGGCGCGGACCCCGCCGTCTTCCAGCAGTCCCGGATGCTGACCGTCGCGGCCGCCTTCAAGGACCTGGCGCGCGGCTACACCGGCGACAACTCGACCGGCATCCTGCAACTGGTGCTCTACCTGCGGGTGGGCTACTACATCCAGTCCTACTACCCGGACGCGGCGGGCCCGTACACCAACGAGCTCACCGTCGCCGTCAAGGCCGGCCTGGACGCGTTCTTCGCCGGCGCCCGCTGGCACGACGTCACCGACGGCAACGGCAGCGTGCTCAAGGAGGTGCTGACGCTCACCGACAGCGCCAACATCCAGGCCGACCACCTGGGCGTCTACAAGCGGGTGCTGGACGACTACACCAACGCGTACAACGCGTTCCCGCAGATGGTCAGCGCCGTCAACTCCGTGCTGAGGTTCCCGCTCTGGCGCGGCAACACCAACCCGAACTTCGTCAACGCGCTCGGCGCCGACCCGAGCCTCGTCACGTCGCTCGCCAACTTTGCGATCAACCACAAGGACCTGCTCGGCGGGCCCAACGCCGTCCTCGACACCAACGCCGGCAACGACCTGGCCCGGATGGCCGGCAGCAGCCCCGCCGTCGAGGCCGCGGCCAAGCCGCTGGTGAAGCGGGTGCTCGACTCCGCACCGCTGCTCACGGCGGCCGCGCCGCTGTACGTGTACACGGCCTACCAGGCCACCGTCTACGACAACGGCCAGTGCTCGTACTACGGCATCTGCGACCTGCCCGCCAAGCTCACCGCGGTGGTCCTGCCGAACCAACTGGTCTGCGACAACCGCACCATCCAGGCCCAGGCCCTGTCGGCCGCCGAACTGGCCACCGTCTGCGCGAGCCTGCGCGACGAGGACGCGTTCTTCCACAACGTGGTCAAGGACAACGGGCCGATCCCGAACCAGTACAACAAGACCGTCACCGTCGGGATCTTCGCCAACAAGACCGACTACACCACCTACTCGTGGGCGATCTTCGGCAACTCGACCGACAACGGCGGCCAGACCGTCATGAACGCGACCGACCCCGACAACCGGGCCGCCAACGTGATGTACCAGAAGGCCTGGAACAACAGCGACCCCGCCCGGGTGTGGAACCTCAACCACGAGTACACCCACTACCTCGACGGCATCTACGACATGAAGGGCACCTTCACCAACCAGACGTCCGTCCCGGACATCTGGTGGATCGAGGGCATCGCCGAGTACATGTCCTACAGCTACCGCGCCACCACCGACACCGACGCGATGGCCCAGGCCGCCCAGCACACCTACAAGCTGAGCACCATCTTCCAGAACACCTACGGCAACTCCGACTCCACCCGCGTCTACCCGTGGGGCTACCTGGCCGTCCGGTACATGCTGGAGAAGCACCCGGCCGACGTCCAGGCCATGCTGGCCCGGTTCCGGGTCGGCGACTACCCCGGCGGCTACGCGGTCTACAACAACCTCGGCACCTCCTACGACGCCGACTTCGACGCCTGGCTCACCGCCTGCGCCGCCGGTGCCTGCTACGCCGCCGGCCCGACCGCGCTGTTCGACACCTCGGTGAACGGCGCGACCGTCAGCGCGACCGAGCGGTCCGTGCAGACCGGCCCGGGCCGGATCACCTCCTGGCACTGGAACTTCGGCGACGGCACCTCCTCGGAGGACCGCAACGCGAGCCACACCTACGCGGCCTCGGGCACCTACACCGTCGCCCTGACCACCACCGACAGCACCGGCCGGACCGCCACCACCCCGGCCCCGGTCACCGTGACCGCGCCCCCCGTCACCCTGCCGACCTGCACCGAGCCGCGCACCGACGCGATGGGCCAGAACTGCTCGCGGACCGGCCTCGCCGCGACCGCCGGCAACACCGCCTACCTGTACGTCTACCTGCCGGCCGGCACCAGCTCGCTGACGATCGCCACCTCCGGCGGCACCGGCACCGCGCACCTGTACTACAACCCGGGCACCTGGGCCTCGCCGAGCGCCTTCACCGCGTCCTCCACCGGCACCGGCACCACCCAGTCCCTCACCATCACCAACCCCACCGCCGGGTACCGCTACCTCAGTCTGTACGCCGTCACCGACTTCAGCGGCGTCACGGTCGGCACCCGGTTCTGACCCCTTCTCCTGACCCTCCGTTCTGACTCCCGGTTCGATCCGCGGGCAGCGCGCGGGAACGCCCGGCCGGGACCTCCCGGCCGGGCGCTCCCGTGTCGGATCCCGGGGCCGGGGCGCGACCGCCGGCCCGGCCGTGCCCCGCCGGACTTGTCGAATATCGATATGCCCCTGTACCTTGAGGCATATCGAAAATCGATGGGGAGGACTGTAGTGAACACGCGACTCACGAGGACGCTGGCCTCGGCGACCATGGCCCTGGCGGTACTCTGCGGGCTCGCCTTCGTCGGCACGGCGGCCGTCCGCATGCTCGACGACGGGGCGGTCTGCGTGCGGACGGGCTTCTGGGCCAACGCCGCGCTGGCGAACGGACTGCCGATCGGCGACGGTGTGACGGCGGCCGGCAGCACGACCCGCCTGTGCCAGGACGGGCCCTCCGTGGCGCAGCGTGCCGCGGACCTCGGGGGCGAACTGCCCTGGCTGCTGTTCGGCGCCCTCGCGCTGCTGCTCTTCTCCCGGCTGCTGACCACGGCCCTGCGGCAGGGGCCGTTCACCGGGCCGGTGGCGCGGCGGCTCTCCGTGCTCGGCTGGTCCGTCACCGCGGGTACGCTGGTGACCGCCCTCGTCGTGGGCTGGTCGCAGTCCTGGCTCGTCGGGAGCATGGCACCGATCGTGGGGTCCGGGCCGACGTTCTCCGGGCCCCTGGTGCTCGTCCTCGCCGGGCTCGCCGCGGTGATCATGGGGAGGGTCATGCGTGAGGGTGTGCGCATGCGGGAGGACCTCGAAGGGACCATCTGATGCCGGAAGAGGAACACCACGGGATCCGGATCCACCTCGACCGGCTGCTCGCCGAGCGCGGCATGACCCTGACCGAGCTGTCCGCCCAGGTGGGCATCACCGTGGTCAACCTGTCCGTGCTCAAGAACGACCGGGCCAAGGCCATCCGCTTCTCGACCCTGTCGAGGATCTGTGAGGTCCTCCGGTGCCAGCCGGGGGACTTGATGACCCACGGCCCCGCCGGCCCCACCGACGCCGACCGGGCCGACGGACGCCCCGCCGGGTAGTGCGCCGGGGCGTTCGCCGGGTGGTCCGCGAGGGGGAGCGGGTCAGCGCAGCCGGCGGGCGCGGAGCACCAGGTCGTCGGTGTGGTGCGCGCCGGCGCCACCGTCGGGTGCCACCCGGGGCCGCTGCTCGTCCACCTCGATCTCCCAGTCGTCGTCGAGCAGCGCGGCGACCATCGAGGGCCAGACGTAGTCGGCCGGGTCGAAGCCGCTGTCGTGCGTCCGCCGGGTCTCCATCCCCGCGTGGTGCACGAGCAGCAGCACTCCGCCGGGCGCGACGGCGGCGAGCAGGGCCCGCTCGGCCGCCGCGCCGGGAGTGCGCGGCAACGCCGGGTACTGCGCGGAGACCAGATCGAAGGACGCCCGCGGGAGCACCGCCTCCGCCAGGCCCGCGTGCACCCAGCGAACGGTGAGTCCGGTGGCCCGGGCGTGCCCGGCCGCCCGTTCCAGCGCGACGCCCGAGACGTCGAGCGCGGTCACGTCCCAGCCCGCGCCGGCGAGCCACAGGGCGTCCGCGCCCTCGCCGCAGCCGACGTCGAGCACGCGTCCCGGGGCGAGTCCGGCCACCTCGGCCACCAGGGCGCCGTTGGGCCGACCGCTCCACAACTGCCGGCGCTCGGCGTACCGGCCGTCCCACTCCGCGCGCGCCGCGGGGTCTCCGAGGTAGTCCTCCGCGGGCCCGGTGGCGGCGGAGGCGGGAATTCCTGTGGCGATGTCGTCGGTCACGCGCCCACCGTCGCCGACCACGCGGCGGCGAAGCCACTTCTGTTGCCGATTCGGCAACAGGGCTGCGCCGGGGCCCGGGTGCGCGGGGTGGGCGGGGTGCCGGCGGTCGGTTGCCCGTGCGGCCGTGCCGGGGCTGCCCTTTCGGTCCGTGCTTCGTACAGGACTCTTCCGCCCCGGGGCGTTCCTCTGACAGCATCGGCGGCTATCCCGTGACGGAACGTCGATGACCGCCGTCCCACCCGACGGAGGACGATGTGACCACCCGTACCCGCACCCGCCTGGCCTGCCTGGTCTGTTCGGTCCGCCGGGCCTGTGCCGCGGCCGTCGGTGGCGGCCGCCACCCGACCGGCCCGCTGCCCACGGGGCGGCTCCGGCCGGCGAGGTGGGTGCGCACCCGGCTGCGGACCGCCCCCTGGGCGGCCCTGCTCACCGCCGGACTCGCCGGCGTCCTGGTGTTCCTGGCGGCGGCGTTCCCGAGGGCCCTGGACCGGGGCGCGGACGCGGCATTGCGGGACTTCCTGCACGACCGGGGCCCGTTGGAGACGAGTCTGCTCAGTACTGCCGCCGCCGGCGAGGGGGAGAGCGCGGCGGACCTGGAGGCGGTGGCGGGCGAGCTGGTGGCCCGGGCGGGGGCGGACTTCCCGGTGGCACCGTCGGGACCGGTGTTCGGCGCCCGGGGCCTGCTGCGCCGCGCGTTGACCACACCGGGCCTCGACCGGCCGGACGGCGTCTCCCACCCCACGCTCCAACTCCTGTACCTGCACGGTCTCGCCGAGCACACCACCCTGGTGGCGGGCAGCTGGCCCGCCGGCGCGACCGAGGGCGAACCGATCCCGATCGCGGTGGCCCGGGGCGCGGCCGAGACGATGGGGATGCGGGTGGGCGACGTCCTGGCGGACGATTCGGTGCCCGCGCGCCAGGTGCGGGTGACCGGTCTCTACACTGTCACCGACACCGTCGATCCGTTCTGGGCCGAGCTGCCCTGCATGGACCGGGCCTGCCTGGAGCGTTCGCCCGACGACCCGACCGTCCGGTACTGGCACACCGCCGCCGCGGTCGGGGGAGACGACCTGGGCGCCCTCCGGACCTGGGGGTACCGGGCGAGCGACTTCTGGCGGCTGCCGCTGGACACCGGGGTGCTGCGCGCGGACCGGCTGGCGGGCGTGCGGCACGATGTCGCGGCGTTCCTGACGGGGCCGACCATGACCGGGCTGCTCGCGGCCACCGGGCGTCCGGACCTGGCGACGACGTCCCGGCTGCCGGGTCATCTCGACCGGGCGGCGGCACGTCAGGCCGCCGTCGCCCCCCTGGCCCTGATCGGGCCGGCCGGCGTCGCCGGGATCGTCGGGGTGGTGCTGGCCCTGGCCACCGCGCTCACCGTCGAACGACGCGGCGCGGAGCTGCGGTTGCTGCGCGCCCGGGGCGGCTCCGGCCGAGGCGTCCTGGCGCGGCTGTGCGGCGAGGGCGCGGTGACGGTGCTGCCCGCCGCGGCGGCGGCCACGGCGCTGGCACTGTGGCTCTGGCCCACGCCCCGCTGGACGGCGGCGGTGACGGCCGCGCTGGTCGTCACCGCCCTCGGCTGGCTCGCCGTCCCGGTGCGGGCCGCCCTGCCACCGGCCCGGTCGGGGCCGGTGCGGCGAGGGCGCGCCCGGCTCATCGCCGAACTCGCCGTGCTCGCCCTGACGGTGGTCGCGGTGGAGGGGGTGCGGCGGCGTGGCGTCGCACCGCCGGGAGCGGGCCCCGACCTGCTGCTCGTCGGGGCGCCGTTGCTGATCGCCCTCGGCGCGGCCCTGCTGCTGGCGCGGCTACTGCCCGTCCTCGCCGGCGCCCTGGCCCGCGCGGCGGCCCGTGCCACCGGCGCGGTGGCCTTCCTGGGACTGGCCCGTGCCGCCCGGGGCAGCGGCGGCCGGTCACGTCCCTCCGCGCTGCCGTTGCTCGCGCTGGTGCTCGCCGTCACCACCGCCGGGTTCGGCGCGAGTGTGCTGCAGGGGGTCGGCCTGGCCCGGGAGCGGGCCGCGCGGCTGATCGTCGGCGCGGACGTCTCCGTCGGAGCGCCCGCCGGTCTCACCCTGCCGCCCGGCTTCACGGCGGCCGCCGGCGCCCTGCCGGGGGTCTCGGCCGCCACCGCCGTCCGGCTGGAGAGCGAGGCCTTCCTGCTCGAAGCCGTTCCGGGAGCCCGCGCGGGCGTCGACCCCGGCGCCACCCAGGTCACCCTGGTGGTCGCCGAACCGCAGGCCTACGCGCGGATCGCCCGCACCGTCGGGGTGGGCGTGTTCGACCCGGCGGCCCTGGCGGCCACCACCCCTCTCGCGCCGGCCGGGCCGGACGCCGGGACAGCCGCCGTCCCCGCCCTGTTCAGCGCCGACCTGGCCCGCCACCTCGGCCCCGGCGGCCACCGGTTGCGGCTGCCCAGTGGCGGCGAGGTCCTCACCACCCACGCCGGTACGCTCGACGCCACCCCCGCGCTGCCCGGTGCCACCCGGCCGTTCGTCGTCCTGCCCACCCCCGCCGCCGCCGTCCTGCCGGAACTCGCCCGCGCCACCGACTGGTTCGCCATCGGCCGGATCGACGAACCCGCCCTGGCCCGACTGGTCCACGAGCTGCCCGCCTCGAACCTCGTCGACCCGGGCGCCTCGGCCGCGCCCGGGCCGACCGCCTCCGCCGCCGTGATCGGCAACGACCCGGACGGGCTGCGCAGCGGCTACGTGACCCGCACCGGCGCCGCCGTCACCGCCGACCTGGCCGACGACCCCCTCCAGCACGCCGCCGGCCGCCTCTTCCGCCACGCGCTCACCGCCGCCGGCGCGCTCACCCTGCTCGCCGTCCTGCTCACCCTGCTGCGCGCCGCCCCCGACCGTGCCGCCCTCCTCGCCCGGCTGCGCACCATGGGCCTGCGCTCCCGTCAGGGCCTGGCGCTGGTCATCGCCGAGACGCTGCCGCACACCCTGATGGCGGCGGCCGGTGGCGCGCTGGCCGCGCTGGTGGCGGTGCTGGTGCTGGGCCCGGCCGTCGACCTGTCCACCCTGGTCGGAGCCCCGGTGCCGGCCGGCCTGCGCCTCACGGCCGGGCCGCTCGTCCTCCCGGCCGCGGCACTCGCCCTGCTGGCCACGCTCGCGGTCGTGGCCGAGGCCCTGACCGGCGGCCGTCGCCAGATCGCCGGTCACCTGCGCCTCGGGGACCGTCCCTGACCCGTCCCGCCGGTGCGGCGGCGTCCGGAGCGGCAGCCGCCTCCTCGCCGGCCCGCCCGACCGAGCGCGGGCGGGGTTCCGCTGTCCGGACGGTCGGCCCGGCCGAGCGGACGTCCCGTGTGGCCCCGGTCACCTGTGCCGCGCCTCACACGGGCTCCCGGCAGTGACCCCGATACCTGCCCTGACCTGGTGGTTTGCCTGCGGACAGCCCGCTTCCCGGCCTGCGGACACGGCACGAGCTGACGGTGCGAGGGTTGCGCGGGACACGCCGGTTCGCACAGGCTCCCCCCTCGACGGGCTCTCCTCCGCTCCTGCCGCGGACGGAGCCCACGTGTCTTGAGGGGGGCAGGAAAGGTAGCCCACAGCATGACAACCCTGCGAACCGATGCCCGACAGCGCCGGGCCAAGCCCGCCGCCTGGAAGCGGGTGACCATCGCCGGCCTCGCGGCCGCGGCCGTGACCACCGGCACCGTGACCTGGGCGGCGCAGTCCGACGCGGCCACCACCCCGGTCGTCGTCGACTCGCTCGACATCGCGCCGGCCTCGCCCACGGCGAACTCGGCCGTGACCGCGACCGCCAAGGTGCACGCGAGCAAGCGGCTCAAGCTGCAGAGCCTGACCATCGCGGTGCGCTCGGCGAGCGGCGCCAACTACGACTTCCCCGGGGCCGCCCCCGCCACGCTGGGTACCGCGCAGACCACCGTCACGCCCAAGAGCCGGACGTTCCCGACCGGCTCGTACACCTACTTCGTGGCCTACAAGGCCTCGGACGGCTGGCACAACCTGACGCCGGTCCGCGGCTTCACGTCGAGCGGCGGCACAGTGACCCCGACGCCCACGCCGACCCCGACCCCGACCCCGACCCCGACCCCGACCACGCCGCCCACGCCGACCCCGACCGCGCCGCCCACCGCACCCGCCCCGGCCGGCGGCCCGCTGGGGATCGCGGGCAGCTGGCGC
Source organism: Kitasatospora sp. NPDC059327 (assembly GCF_042752535.1). NCBI lineage: Bacteria > Bacillati > Actinomycetota > Actinomycetes > Kitasatosporales > Streptomycetaceae > Kitasatospora > Kitasatospora sp. NPDC059327. The sequence continues at coordinate 85,749 of NZ_JBHYYB010000007.1, forward strand.
CCGGTGTTCGCGGACGAGTTCAACGGCAGCGGTGTCGACAGCGCCAAGTGGACGCCCAACTGGTTCGGCTGCCAGACCTGCACCACGCAGCCGGTCAACCCCGACATCGAGCTGGCGGCCTACGCCCCGTCGCAGTCCACCGTCAGCGGCGGCTCGCTGCACCTGAACATCGCCCAGCAGCCGACCACGGTCAACGGCAAGACCTACCCGTACCGCTCCGGCATGGTGTCCTCCAACGGCAAGGCCGAGTTCACCTACGGTGCCTTCGAGGCGCGGATCTACCTGCCGGCCGACGGCTCGCAGATCGCCAACTGGCCCGCGTTCTGGGCGGACGGGCACAACTGGCCGGCCGACGGTGAGATGGACATCATGGAGGGCCTGGGCGGCCAGGCCTGCTACCACTACCACTCGCCGTCCGGCGGCCCGGGCGGCTGCGCCACCGGCAACTACACCGGCTGGCACACCTACGGCGCCGAGTGGAAGCCGGGGTCGGTGACCTACTACTACGACGGGAAGCAGGTCGGCCAGATCACCACCGGCATCAGCTCCTCGCCGCAGTACCTGATCCTGAACAACGCGGTCTGGTCGGGCGGCGGTCCGTCCGCGACGCCGGCCGACATGCAGGTCGACTACGTGCGGGTCTGGCAGCACTGACCCGTCCCGGCCCGTGCGGGCCCGGCCTCGACCGGTGTCACGGGACTGCTGTGGCCCGACCTTCCGAGGTCGGGCCACGGTCGCGTCCGGTGCCTCGCCCGGTGCCTCGCCCGGGGCCGGGCGGTCCGCGCAGGTCGACCGGTCAGTCCTCCGGGCGGGCCGGCCGGGCCGGCCACACCGTGCGCGGACCGAGCACCCCGGCGCCGAGCGCGAGGACGCGGGCGCGCAGGCCGCGGTCGGCGGTGATGACCCGGCAGTCCCGCCCCGGCCGGGCGGTCAGCTCCTCCTCGACCAGCGCGACGATCCGGTCGTCGCCGGACCCGGGCGCGGCGACGACCCGGACCCCCGGCACCGGTGCCACCCCACGAGCGGCGCCCTCCACGACCAGGACCACCTCGACCGGGCCGGCCTCCGAGGTGGGCGGCGTCCCGGCACGGTCCGCCGGCCCGTACCGCGCGACGGCCGCCAGCGAGTCGCGCAGCCGCTCGGTCGCGCCCCTGCGGTCCCGCCACCAGCCATCGGGTACCGAGCCCACCACATTGGCGGCGTCCACGACCAGCAGCGGTACCCGCCCGTCCGTCCCGCCCGCATCGTGCTCACTCATGGCCCACCAGCCTGCCATGCCGGATCGGGCGCTCGGCCGCTCAGCGCCGGTGGTTCTCCCGGGTCCCGGGCCCCGGGGCATGGCCGACAGGAGATCCTGCGCCCCCAACCCCTCAAAGTGAGGGTCACTCACCGCCCGGGCCGAAGAAATTCCTGTTCCCATCCCCGTTCCCTCTGTTCCCGGGCTCAGGCGGCCGGGCGGCTCGCGCGCAGGACGCGTACCCCCGCCGACCTGCGCCGCTTCCTTGAGGTCGGGCTCGCGGACGCGCGCGTGGTCGACAACCGGGTGAAGGCCTTCCAGGTCATGGCGGTCGGTGGTCCGGCGGTCCAGAAGGCCGCGGTCGCCGCGCTGAAGGGCTCCCCGCAGGACGTGGTCGCGTTCCTGAAGGAGGGCCAGTACACGGCCCGCGCCGAGGACGAGGCCAACGCGGCGGCCGCCGCCAAGCCGACCACTGCGCCGGTCCAGCAGCCGGACCAGGCCCAGAACACCGCCGCCGGGCAGACCGCCCCGACCACCCGGCCCGTCCAGCCCGCCGGTGTCGTGAGCACCGTCGCCACCCCGGCCCCGGCCGTGGCGCCCGCGCGGGTCACCTACACCCCGGCCGGGACCCCGGCGCCGACCTCCGGCCAGCTCGCCGCCACAGGCGTGGACGAGGGCCTCGGCCTGGAGGCCGGCGGCGCCGCCGCGGCCGTCGCCGCCGGTGCGGCCCTGGTGGCCGTCGCCCGGCGTCGCCACTGCGCCGAAGGCTGACCCGCCGGCCCGGCCGCGCCCAGGGGTGCGGCCGGGCCGGGAGCCGGGCGCTCGCGGCGGCTTGGCGGCCACGCCGTTCTCCCGACGAGGTCCGGTCAGCAGGAGGTGGCGGGCCGCTCGCGGACCACGAGGTCGGTGTGACCGGTGGTGGCGTCGAGCCAGAGCACCCGGCTGTCCCGGTCGGCGGCCGGCTCGACCTGGCCGCCCCGGTTGCAGGACACCCGTACGGGGGTGCCGCCGGTGATCGGCAGCTGCCAGAGCTTGGGCAGCGCCGCGTTGGTCCAGCCGCCGGCGGGCTCGCTGCCCGAGGCCTGGAAGGTGATGGTCCGGTCGGAGGCGGTGAGGGTGGCGGTCGCCGGGGCGTAGGGGGAGTCGGTGGGGAGCACGTCGACGGCGGCCGAGCCGTCCGTGGCGCCGGAGCGGATCGCGCTGCGCGCGGCCGGGCCGGCCGGGGTCTCCACCCAGAGCAGCCGTCCGCCCGCGAGCAGGGTGGAGTTGATCGTGCCGCTCGACTCGTACCGTGCGGTCGCCCGGCCGGTGGTGAGCGAGTGGACCGCGGCCGCGGACCGCGGCTGCCCGTCGACGGTCCAGCGCTCGCTCCAGCCGACCAGGCCGTCCCTGAGGGTGAGGTCGGAGGGGCGGTGGCCCTCGGGCAGCGGCAGCTCCACCGGCGCGGCGCCGTCGCGGGAGACCAGGATCCTGGTCCGGCCGGTTTCCTGGTCCTCCGCCAGGAAGGCGATGTCACCGCCGGAGATCCGGACCTCGCCGAGCTGCTCGGTCCGGGAGGCGAACAGGCCGCGGACCGGGCCGCCGTCCAGCGGTCGGGTCAGGACCTCCGTGCCGAACCGGCCCTCGGAGTCGGGGCCGACGGCCGGCCAGACGGCGGCCTTTCCGTCGGTGGCGGCCCGGCTGTGTCGGCGGCCGTCCTCTGGGCTGAGCCGGACGGGCGTGCCGGTGCCGGTGGTGGAGCCGGTGTACAGGGCCGGGGCGCCGGTGCCGGTCGAGTCGCCCATCACCCAGCGGCCGCCGGCGACGGCCGGGGCGGGCGTCGAGGTGGAGATGGCGCGCACCAGCGCCCGGCTGTCCACACCGAGCTCGGACTCCCAGCCGGCGCGGATCCCGTGGGCGTCGAACGCCGCCGCGACCGAACGGAGTCGGGCCCGGTCGAGGTTCAGCGCGCGGCCGGCGGCGAGGACGGCGTTGCGGCCGTCGACGAAGTCGTCCAGCGGGGTGAGGTACTCGGTGAGCGCGCGGTAGACCAGCCGGTCGGCGGTGAGCGGGTCGAGGGTGCGCCGGATGTCCCACAGGGCGCCGCTGAAGATGGTGGAGTTGAGGTGGACGCCGCCGGCGTCGAGGCCGAGGTCGGTGCCGAGGTAGTCGCGCACGGTGGTGCGGCGGTCGTCGAGCCGGCGCCCCGCGCAGCTCTCCGGGGTGCCGGTGCGGCAGACCGACTCGCCGAACAGGGCGGCCTTCGGGTCGGTCATCGCCACCCCGCGGGCGGTCACCTCGATGGCGTTGCCGAAGTAGTCGGCCAGGGCCTCGTTCATCGCCCCGGTCTGGCCGGCGTTGACCAGGCCGGCGGTGTGCTCGATGACGCCGTGGGTCATCTCGTGCCCGGCGATGTCCAGCGCGACCGCGAACGAGTGGTACGTCGGGCCCCCGCCGCCGTAGGACATCATGGTCCCGTCCCAGGTGGCGTTCATGATCGGTGCGCCGTCGTTGGTCATGGCGACCAGCGAGACGATCGGCGCGCCCTTGCCGTCCAGTCCCTCCCGGCCCAGCCGGTCGCGGTAGAAGTCGTACACGATGCCCGCGTTGAGGTGGGCGTCGGTGGCGCCGTCGGTGCCGGTGGCGGCCGGGAAGTCGGCGGTCGGTGAGGTGGCCGGGCGCAGGTCGGCGGGCAGACCGCCGATGAAGTCCAGCAGGTCCCGGCCGGCCGCGTCATAGGTGGTGATGGTGGCGCGCCTGGTCAGGTCGACGAGCTGGTGGCTGCCGTCGGGCAGCCGGGCGGTGTTCACCGGCACGCGGCGGCCGTGGGCGTCCGGGGCGGTGCCGGTGGCGGGTTCGAGCCCCGGCCCGGCGGCGACCGTCGCCGCCGGGCCGCTCACGGCAGTCGCCGTTGCCGCTGTTGCCGCCGGTCCGGGGCCGGCCGAGGAGGGGGCGCGGGTGTCGTGGGCGAGAGCGATGTCGCCGACGGTGGCGTCCACGTAGACCTCGCGGGTGGTCGGCGGTGCGTCGGACCGGTCGGCGCCACTCCGCACGGTGAAGTGCCGGGTCAGCCGGCCCGCCCCACCGGGCAGGACGACCGGGCCGCGATCCTCGGCGGTGGCGCCGGAGCGGGCGCGCGGGTCGGTGAGCGCGCCGAGCGCGAAGCCGCGCAGCATCGCCTCCGGGACGGCGGCGGTGGTCGGTGCGGTGAGCCCGGTGAAGTACTTGCCGCCGGCGGACTCGACCCGCTGGTCGGCGCCGTCGCCGACCAGGTGGACGAGGTACTGCGCGCCGAGCACCGGCACACCGCCGTGGTACTGCTGGAACCTGACGGTGCGCCGCCCGTCGGCCGCGCGCTCGGTGGCGACCTCGGTGAGTTGCCCGGGGTCGATCCGGTAGCGCTCGGGGTGCGCGGCCAGGTGGGCCAGGGCGGCCGCCACCGGGGCACCCTCGGCCCGTTCGGCCAGACCGGTGACCAGTCGCGGGGTGGCGGTGTCCCGGCCGGCGACCAGGGCGGGCACCGGGTCGGTGTCGGATGCCTGCGCGGCGAGCGCGGGCGGTGCGGCCAGGGTGAGGCTCAGCGCGGCGGTGACGGCGAGGCCGAGCGCCTTGGGGGTACGGGACGGGTGCGGCACGGGGGTGTCCTCCACGGGAGCGGGGTCGGTGACGAGGCTTCAGCCCGATGCTTGATCGCGGAAGTCCGGAAAATCCAGATGTTTGCCGGTACATGCAGAGAATTCCGGTGATGACGTGTTCGTTGACGCAGCGATGCCCCGTCCGAACGGGCAGAACGGCTTCGCGGGGCAGCTCGGGAGTCCTCGGGAGCCCTCGGGGCTTTCTTCGGGGTCGCGGTGCCCGCTGGCGCTCGCCGTGCGGCGTCCGGCGCCGGGAATTCCGTTCGGCGGACCAGGTCGCCCGCTACTCTGGCGGGATGACGGATGGACTGCCCGCAGGCGGTGTCGCGATCACCGAGGCCGAGGCCGAGGAGAGATGGGTGCACGCCTGGACGCCCGCCGAGGTGGCGGCCCGGTTGGCAGGTGTCTCGGCTCCCTGGTGCGTGGCCGGGGGCTGGGCCCTCGACCTGTTCCGGGGTCGGCGGACCCGCGAGCACGGTGATCTGGAGATCGCGGTGCCGGCGGGGCGGTTCCCCGAGATCAGGGACCGGTTCGCCGGGTTCGCCTTCGACACCGTGGCGTCCGGCCGGGTCTGGGAGCTCACCCCGCAGGTCGCCGATTTGTCCCACCAGACCTGGCTGCGCGACCCCGCGACCGGGAACTTCCTGGTCGACGTGTTCCGCGAACCGCACGACGGTGAGACCTGGATCTGCCGGCGTGACCCGTCGATCCGCCTGCCGTACACCGCGGTGGTCCGCCGTACGGAGGACGGGATCCCTTACCTCGCACCGGAGTTGGTGCTGCTGTTCAAGGCCAAGGCGGCCCGCCCCAAGGACCGGCGGGACTTCGTCGGCACGCTTCCCCTGCTGGACGGGGCGCAGCGGCGGGCGTTGGCCGGGTACCTCGACCGGGTGCATCCGGGACACGCCTGGTTGACGGACCTCCGGTCGGGCGGCGGGCCCGCGCTCCCGCGGTGACCGGCCGGGTCGTGCGCGGCCCGCGGGAGTGAGCCCCCGGCGGACCCGGAGCCCTCGGGCCGTTCAGCCGAGGAAGGCGCGCAGCAGCGCGGCGGTCGCCTCCAGGTGCTCCTCGGTGGCCCGGCGGGCGGCCGCGGAGTCGCCGGCCAGGATGGCGCGGGTCATCGCCCGGTGCTGGTCGGAGGCGTGGTCGATGTTGCGGCCGAGCATCGGGATGGCGTTGAGCAGGTCGTTGAGCCGGATCCGGGCCTCGGCGATACCGGCCGCGAGCGAGGGGGAGCCGGTGAGTTCGCCGATCGCCAGGTGGAAGCGGGAGTCACACTGCCGGTACTCGTCCGGGCTGGCGTTGTCCGCGTCGGCGAGGCGTTGGCGCAGGTAGGTCCGCTGGTCCTCGGTGAGGTCGCGGCGGGCGGCGAGTTCGGCGGCGCCGGTCTCCAGGACCAGGCGCAGGGTGAGCGCGTCCTCCAGCTCGGCGCCGAGGTCCTGGGCGGCGCGGCGCAGCTCGCCGACGTCGGGTGCCGGGAGCCGGTAGGTGACGAAGGTGCCGCCGTAGCGGCCGCGGCGGGCCTGGACCCAGCCGGCCTGCTGGAGTGAGCGCAGCGCCTCGCGCAGGGTCTCGCGGCTGACGTTCAGCCGGGCGGCGAGGTCGCGTTCGGCGGGAAGACGGTCGCCGTGGCCGACCACGCCGAGCTTGATCGCCTGGAGGATCCGCTCGACGGTCTCCTCGAAGGCGTTGCCGGTGCGGACGGGTCGGAAGACGCTGTCGAACTGCCGATCCACCTGTGCCTCCACGGGGTGATCGTACCCGGGGGCGCTCGGCGGCCGGTCGGGGGAGCGGTCTTGACGCCGGGGCGGCCCCGGGTGAACGATGCTGCACACGGCTCCAATGGTCTGCTTTCAGTCCATTGGAACGCAAGGACGGCGCGCCACGACGGCGTGGGCGCGCGTGCCGGTCCCCGCCTCATTCCCCAGGGGTGCGCATGACATCCGAAGAACCGGTCGGGTCCAGCCCGGCCGAGCAGCCTGTCAGACCACTGTTTCCCGCTGATTCCGGGTCCGTTTCCGCGACGGCGCCCGCCTCCCCGGCAGTCCCCGCGTCCCCCGCCCCCGACGCCCCCGACGCCCCCGCGTCCCCCGCCCTCTCCGAGGACGAGCAACGGCTGCGCGAACTCGGCTACACCCAGGAGCTGGCCCGCTCGATGTCGGGCTTCGCCAACTTCGCGGTGTCCTTCTCCATCGTCTCGATCCTCTCCGGCTGCCTCACCCTCTACGGGACGGGCATGAACACCGGCGGCCCCGCCATGATCACCTGGGGTTGGCCGCTGGTCGGACTGATGACCCTCTGCGTCGGCCTCGCGATGGCGGAGATCTGTTCCAGTTACCCGACCGCGGGCGGGCTCTACTACTGGGCCGCCCGGCTGGCCCGCCGTCAGGGGCCGGCCGCCTCCTGGTTCACCGGCTGGTTCAACTTCCTGGGCCAGGTCGCGGTCACGGCGGGTGTCGACTACGGAGCGGCCTTCTTCACCAACGCCTTCCTCGACCTCCAGTTCGGCTTCGCCGCCACGCCCGGCCACACCGTGGAGATCTTCGCGGTGATCCTGCTGCTGCACGGGCTGCTCAACACCCGGGGCGTCAGGCTGGTGGCCCTGTTCAACACGGTCAGCGTCTGGTGGCACCTGATCGGCGTGGTGGTGATCGTGGGCGCGCTGGCCCTGCTACCCAGCCACCACGCCCCGGCGTCCTTCGTGTTCACCGAGTTCGTCAACAACACCGGCTTCCGGAGCGACTTCTACGTCGGGATGCTCGGTCTGCTGCTCGCCCAGTACACCCTGACCGGCTACGACGCCTCCGCGCACATGACCGAGGAGACCCACGACGCCGCCCGGTCCGGCCCGCGCGGCATCGTCAACGCCATCGTCGTCTCGCTGGTGGCCGGCTGGATCCTCCTGCTGGGCATCACCTTCGCGATCCAGGACTACGCGGGGGCGCTCGACAGCGGCACCGGGGTCCCGCCCGCGCAGATCTTCATCGACGCGATCGGGACGACCGGCGCCAAGCTGCTCCTGCTGATCGTGATCGGCGCCCAGTTCTTCTGCGGGATGGCCTCGGTCACCGCCAACTCCCGGATGATCTACGCCTTCTCACGGGACGGCGCGTTGCCCGGCTCCCGGATCTGGCACCGGATCGACCCCCGCACCCAGACCCCGACCAACGCGGTCTGGCTGGCCACCGGCGGAGCCCTGCTGCTCGGACTGCCCGCCCTGTGGAACACCACCGCCTACACCGCCGTCACCTCGATCTCGGTGATCGGCCTCTACCTCTCCTACGTGATCCCGGTGTTCCTGCGGCTGCGGCAGGGCAGGGCGTTCCCCCGGGGACCGTGGCACCTCGGTCGCTGGAGCACGCTGATCGGCGGTGTCGCGGTCGGCTGGACGGCGTTCATCACCGTGCTGTTCATGCTGCCCACCGTCAGCCCCGTCACCGCCGCCGACTTCAACTACACCCCCGTGGCGGTCGCCGTGGTCCTCGGGTTCGCCGGCCTCTGGTGGCTGGCCTCCGCCCGGCACTGGTTCACCGGCCCCCGCATCCAGGGCGCCCCCGCGCCCGGCAGCCAGGAACTGCCGGTCCGCGAGGCCTCCCCGGCCGACGAAATGGAGTCCCGATGACCGCGTCCCGGCTCACCCTCGACCGGCTGCGGCCGCTGGTCGCCGACGGCAGCGTCGACACCGTCGTGCTGGCCATGACCGACATGCAGGGCCGCCTGCAGGGCAAGCGGATCGCCGCCGAGTACTTCCTCAGCGACGTCGTCCCCAACGCGGCCGAGGGCTGCGGGTACCTGCTCGCCGTCGACATCGACATGAACACCGTGGACGGCTACCGGATCTCCTCCTGGGACAGCGGCTACGGGGACCTCGTCCTCACCCCCGACCTGGACACCCTGCGGACGGTGCCCTGGCACCCGGCCACCGTCATGGTCCAGTGCGACGTGCACCACCACGACGGCAGCCCGGTCAGCGTCTCGCCGCGGCAGATCCTGCGGCGTCAACTGGACCGGCTGGCCGAGCACGGCTGGCAGGCCTACGTCGGCACCGAGTTGGAGTTCATCGTCTTCCGCGACAGCTACGAGCAGGCCTGGGACAAGGCCTACCACGGCCTCACCCCGGTCAACCAGTACAACGTCGACTACTCCATCCTCGGCACCTCGCGGATCGAGCCGCTGCTGCGCCGGCTGCGCAACAGCATGGCGGGTGCCGGGCTGACCGTGGAGTCCGCCAAGGGGGAGTGCAACCCGGGCCAGCACGAGATCGCCTTCAAGTACGGCGAGGCGCTCACCACCTGCGACGACCACGCCGTCTACAAGACCGGTGCCAAGGAGATCGCCGCGCAGGAGGGGGTCAGCCTCACCTTCATGGCCAAGTACAACGAGCGCGAGGGCAACTCCTGCCACATCCACCTCAGTCTGCGCGACGACCAGGGCCGGCCGGTGATGCCCGGCGACGGCCCGCACGGCTTCTCCCGCACGATGGAGCACTTCCTGGCCGGCCAACTCGCCTGCCTGGCCGACTTCTCGCTGCTGCTCGCCCCCACCGTGAACGCCTACAAGCGGTACGTGCCGGGCAGCTTCGCCCCGACGGCCATCGCGTGGGGCCGTGACAACCGCACCTGCGCCCTGCGGGTGGTCGGCCACGGACCGTCGTTGCGGTTCGAGAACCGGGTCCCCGGCGGGGACGTGAACCCGTACCTCGCGGTCGCCGCGCTGATCGCGGCGGGCCTGTACGGGATCGAGCACCGGTTGCCGCTGGAGCCGGAGTTCACCGGCAACGCGTACGCCTCCGACGCGCCACGGGTGCCGTCCGGGCTGCGCGACGCGGTGGACGCGTTCGAGCGCAGCAAGCCCGCCGCCGAGGCCTTCGGCGCCGAGGTCGTCCAGCACTACACCCACGCCGGCCGGACCGAACTGGCCGCCTACGCGGCGGCGGTGACCGACTGGGAGCGGCGCCGCGGATTCGAGCGGCTGTGACCACGCGCCCGCTGATCGGCATCACCAGCTACCTCGACGAGGCGGCCTGGGGCGTCTGGCGCCAGCCGGCCGCCGTCCTGCCCCGCACCTACCTCGACAGCGTCTCCCGGGCCGGCGGCACCCCCGTCCTGCTCCCGCCCCAGGGCGGCGGCGTCGACCGTCTGATCGGCGCACTCGACGGGCTGGTGCTCGCCGGCGGCGCCGACCTCGACCCCGCCCTGTACGGAGCCGACCCCCATCCGCGCACCGGACGCCCCCAACCGCGGCGGGACCGCTGGGAGTCGGAGCTGCTGGCGGCCGCGCTCGACCGCGACCTGCCGGTCCTCGGCGTCTGCCGCGGCATGCAACTGCTCAACGTCGCGCTCGGCGGCGACCTGGTCCAGCACCTGCCGGACGAGAGCCACCAGACCCTGCCGGCCGCCTACGTCCGCCAGGAGGTGACGATCCGGCCCGGGAGCCGGCTCGGCGCGGTCCTCGGCGCCTCGGCCCGGGTCAACTGCTACCACCACCAGGCGGTCGACCGGATCGGCAGGGGCCTGCTGGTCACCGCCCGCAGCGCGGACGGGGGCGTCGAGGCGCTCGAACTGCCCGGCCGGACGTTCACCGTGGCCGTCCAGTGGCACCCAGAGACCGACCCGCAGGACCTTCGACTGTTCGAGGCGTTCACCGCGGCGAGCTGCAAGGAGGCAGCCGGATGACCGGACCCGACCCGCACCAGGCGACCGGACCCGACCCCAACGGGGCGACCGGCCCCGAGCCCTACCAGGTCGTCAACCCGGCCACCGAGGAGGTGATCACCACCGTCGAACTCGCCTCGCTCGCCGAGACCGACGCCGCGATCGCGCGGGCCGCGGCCGCGTTCGAGACCTGGCGCCGGGTCGCCCCCGCCGACCGGGCCCGCCTGCTGCGCGCCTTCGCCGCCGCCGTGGACGCCGACCGGGACCACCTGGCCGCCCTGGAGGTCGCCAACGCCGGGCACACCGTGGGCAACGCCCGCTGGGAGGCCGGCAACGCCCGGGACGTGATCGAGTACTACGCGGCCGCCCCCGAGCGGCTGTTCGGCCGGCAGATCCCGGTCGCCGGTGGTCTGGACATCACCTTCCAGGAGCCGCTGGGCGTGGTCGGCGTCATCGTGCCCTGGAACTTCCCGATGCCGATCGCCGCCTGGGCCCTGGCCCCGGCCCTCGCGGCCGGCAACACCGTCATCGTCAAACCGGCCGAGCTCACCCCGCTCACCGCGCTGCGGCTGGGCGAACTCGCCCTCCGGGCGGGCCTGCCCGAGGGCGTCCTGCAGATCCTCCCCGGGCGCGGTCCGGTGGTCGGCCGGCGCTTCGTCACCCACCCCGCCGTCCGCAAGGTGGTCTTCACCGGCTCCACCGCCGTCGGCCGGGCCGTGATGGCGGGCTGCGCGGCCCAGGTCAAGCCGGTCACCCTCGAACTCGGCGGCAAGAGCGCCAACATCGTCTTCGCCGACGCCGACCTGGCCAGGGCCGCCGCCACCGCGCCGTACGCGGTCTTCGACAACGCCGGACAGGACTGCTGCGCCCGCTCGCGGATCCTGGTCGAGGCCTCCGTGCACGACGAGTTCATGGCGCTGCTGGAGACCGCCGTGCGTGGGGTACGGGTCGGCGACCCGGCCGACGAGAAGACGGAGATGGGTCCGCTGATCTCGGCCGCCCACCGGGCCCGGGTGGCGTCCTTCGTCCCCGACGACTCCGCGGTCGCGTTCCGCGGCACCGCGCCCGACGGTCCGGGGTTCTGGTACCCGCCGACGGTGCTGGCACCCGTGCGCCACGACGACCGGGCCTTCACCGAGGAGATCTTCGGCCCGGTGGTCGCGGTGGTCCCGTTCCGCGGTGAGGAGGAGGCGGTCCGGATCGCCAACTCCACCGAGTACGGCCTCTCCGGCTCGATCTGGACCGGCGACGTCGGCCGCGCGCTGCGGGTCTCGCGCGCGGTGGAAGCGGGCAACCTGTCCGTCAACTCGCACTCCTCGGTGCGCTACTCGACCCCCTTCGGCGGGTTCAAGCAGTCCGGCCTGGGCCGCGAGCTCGGCCCGGACGCCCTCGACGCCTTCACCCAGACCAAGAACGTCTTCATCTCCACGGAGGAACGATGAGCATCAGCGAACGACTCGACGGCCGGGTGGCGGTCATCACCGGCGCGGGCAGCGGCATCGGCCTCGCGACCGCCCGGCGGTTCGCCGCCGAGGGCGCCAAGGTGGTGTGCGTGGACCTGGACAAGGAGAGCGGCAGCAGGGCGGCCGAGGAGGTCGGCGGCCTGTTCGTGCAGGCCGACGTCACCGACGAGGCCGCGGTGGAGGCCATGTACCAGCAGGCCGTCGACCACTACGGCAGGCTGGACATCGCCTTCAACAACGCCGGGATCTCGCCGCCCGACGACGACTCCATCCTGACCACCGGGCTGGAGGCCTGGAAGCGGGTCCAGGACGTCAACCTGACCAGCGTCTACCTGTGCTGCAAGTACGCCATCGGACACATGCGGCGCCAGGGCAAGGGCTCGATCATCAACACCGCGTCATTCGTCGCGGTGATGGGCGCGGCGACCTCGCAGATCTCCTACAGCGCCTCCAAGGGCGGGGTGCTGGCGATGTCCCGCGAGCTGGGCGTGCAGTTCGCCCGGGAGGGCATCCGGGTCAACGCGCTGTGCCCGGGGCCGGTCAACACCCCGTTGTTGCGGGAGCTGTTCGCCAAGGACCCGGAGCGGGCCGCCCGCCGGCTGGTGCACATCCCGCTGGGCCGGTTCGCCGAGCCGCAGGAGATCGCGGCCGCCGTGGCCTTCCTGGCCAGCGACGACTCCTCGTTCATGACCGCCAACACCTTCCTGGTGGACGGCGGCATCTCGGGGGCCTACGTCACCCCGGAGTAGCGGCGCCCGGCGGCCCGGTCGGTCCGGTCCGGCCGGCCGGGCACCCCGTGGGCGGTGCCCGGCCGACCGGCCGTCACACGGACCGGTCGAGCCGGGCGCGCACCCAGGCGGGATCGGGGTTGACGTGCGGGCGGCCCGCCACGACGACGGTCGGTACGGTCTCGTCACCGTCGTTGACCGCCCGTACGGCCGCGGCCCCGGCCGGGTCGCGCCAGATGTCGACCCAGTGCGCCCGGCGCGCGGCACGGCCCAGCCGGAACCGCAGACGCAGGCAGTACTTGCAGCCCGCCCGCCAGTAGACGACCGGCCGGCCGTCCAGCGCACTGCGGCGCCGCGCCTCCTCCGCCCCGATCGACCGGGGGAACGCCAGCGGCGAGTGCACCCCCGCCAGCAGCACGAACAGCACCAGCAGGGGAGCGGCTACGGCCGCCGCCCCTTGGACGACCAGCACGGCCGCGAGCAGCGAACCGCAGAGCACGAGCACCAACGGGAAGATCCAACCACGCGTCATGAGGAGGGAGGCTACCGACGGCACCGGCCGGTCGAACCACCGGCCCCGTGCCCGGCCCGGGGACGCTGACCGGCCCGAGCACGCCGCCGCCCGGCCCGGGACGCTGCCCTGGCCGGGCCCCGGACGCGGGTTCAGCCGGGGATCAGGCCGTCGTCGCTGAGCATCGCGCGGACCTCGTCCAGGGTGGCGTCGGGCGAGGGAAGGATCAGCTCCGACGGCTCCAGGGAGTCGTCGGGCAGTGGCGTCCCCAAGCGGCGGATCGCCTCCAGGAGGGCGCCCAGCGTCCTCCTGAACCCTTCCTCGTCCCCGGACTCCAGCTCCGTGAACAGCTCGTCGTCGAGCGCGTTCAGCTCGGTGAAGTGGGCGTCGGCCAGCTTGACCTGGCCTTCGCCCATGATGCGAACGATCACGGTGCTCCGTTCCTGGGGTGGTGCCGCGGCCTCGGTGGCCGCGGCGCTGCCCCCATCCCACCGCCCCTGCGGCCCGCCCGCCCGGCCAGCCCCGTCCGGGGCGTCGCCCCACCACCCGGACGGCCCAGCGGAGGGCACGGCGGGCGCCCGTCAGGCGAGGTTCTTCTCCAGGGCGGTGATGTAGTTGCGCAGGAGGTGGTCGCGGAGGCCGTCGCTCGCGGGGGCGAAGGCGTCCGCGGTGAGCCCCTTGGCGCGGTCGGTGAGCCCGCCGATCAGGCCGGTGGTGCGGAGTTTGCCGCTGGCGTCGATGTACCGGAGGGTGTCGACGTGGGTGTAGGCGGGCTCGGGCGGTAGCTGGGGGACGATGTCGTTGTTGTTGACGAAGCGGTGGATGCGGTCCTTGAACCCCTTGTTGCAGGCGGTGGCGAGGAGGCGGTCGCAGGTGCGGGGCTGGCCGTAGGTGTAGATGCCGTCGGCGGTCAGGCGGGGTTCCTCCAGGTGGAGGCGGGCTCCGGCGAGCATGGCGAGGGCGCCGCCGAGGCTGTGGCCGGTGAGCCACAGGCTCTGGTCCTCGGTGCGCAGTTCGGCGAGGGTGTCCCGGATGTCGGGGAAGACCGAGGTGAGGGCTTCGGCGAAGCCGTAGTGGACGTATCCGGTACCGGCCGGACCGGGGCGCGGTGGGGTGGTGGCGTCGGAGAGCCAGTCGCGGATCTGCTGGGGTTCGGTACCGCGGAAGGCGGTGACGATCATGTGGTCGCCGGCCATGGTGTAGGCCTGGGTGTCCTGGAGCGGGAAGGGCGGCGTGAAGCGCGTCTCGTGGTGGCGCACCGTGTCGAAGCCCCAGGCGCGGGCCTGCCGCTCGATGGTGTCCTTGTCCTTGTAGGCCAGGTCGGAGGCCCGGGCCAGCCAGTAGGCATGGGCGAGGTCGTAGCCCTTGGCGCGGTGGTCGAACGTGGTGGGGGTGGGCACGCTTCGGCTCCTTGAGGGGTGGGGGCGACGGGGGCGGTGCCGGTGTCCGGGAGGCTCGCGGTGGGGAGCCCCACGCGGCCGGCGGTGGGACGACCGGGACGGGGACCGGATTGCTGGTGGCGTTCACCGACGCGGTGATCGCGGCCGGCTGGAGCGCGTACGTGACCGGGCTGTTCCGCGCGTCCCGGAGCAGGGTGGCGTTGATCCGGTCGGCCTCGCGGGCCGTCGGGATGCCGGAGGATGACATGGTGTGCTTGAGGGTCTCGGCCGACCGTCACAGCAGAAGATAGTGTGCGGACGATCCTGGGTGCGGGAGGCTCCACGGGCGGCGCTCTGTGTCGAGTCCGCGCCTTCAAGAACGAGAGCCTCACCAGGAACTACCGCACGGTCACGACCCTCCACATCAACTGAGACGCCCGCGACGGCGCCGGCCCGCCGGTCACTCGCGCGAACCGCGGCGACCGGCGAGCAGGACGGCGAGGGCGGCCGCGGCGATGCCCTGGGCCCAGGCGGTGAGGGTCTTGTCGGTGAACCAGACGGGTTCGTACATGTCGGGCAACGGGCCGAGGGCACCGACGTCGACGTAGCGGTAGAGCAGGAGCAGGGCGAGCCCGCCGGCGGCCACGGCGAAGGCGTAGAGGTCCCCGAGCCGTCGTCGCCACAGCAGGACGAGCAGGACGGCGAGGGCCGCGGCGCCGGCCTCGATCCGGAACAGGGTGCCCTGGCTGACGGTGCTGCCGACGGCGTCGTACCGGTCGGCGAGGCGGAGATGGACGACGGCGTCGACGGCGAGACCGGCGGCGGCGATCAGGCGCAGCAGGAGCACGGCGATCCGCCGCTGCCGTCGGGCCGGGGGAGGGCTGGGGGTGGCCACGGTGGTGGGGGGTTCCTTCCGGGCCCGGCTCAGGAGACGGTGAGGGTGCCGTGCATGAACGGGTGGATGGTGCAGATGTACGGGTGCGGGCCGGACTGCTGGGGCGCGGTGAGGGTGGCGGTGGCGCCCGGGGCGATCGTGCCGGTGTCGAAGCTCTTGTCGTCGGCCGTGAGGGTGTGGGCGGTGGAGTCCTGGTTGGTGACGGTGAGCGTGGTGCCGGGGCTCAGGGTCAGGGCGGCGGGTTCGAAGAGGAAGTTCCTGATGTCGACGTGGGCCGTGCTCGCGGTCGTGCTCGTGCTCGCGGTCGTGCTCGTGCTCGCGGTCGTGCTCGTGCTCGCGCTCGCGCTCGTGCTCGCGCTCGTGCTCGTGCTCGTGCTCGCGCTCGGGGTGTTGCTCGTGGTGCTGCTCGCGGTCGTGCCGGAGGAGGGCGAGGAGGGGACGGAGCTTGCCGCTGTCGCGGACCCCGCGCTTCCGCTCGGCTGACCGCTGCCGGTCGAGCTGCTGGAGCAGGCGGCGAGGGCGCCGGCGAGCAGCAGGGCGCCGCAGGTCCGGGCGAGGAGGGGGACGGTCATGGCGGCGCTCCGTTCGTGGGGAGGACGCGCGCCCGGCACCGCTCGGGTTTCGAAGGGGGCCGGACGCGCGTCTGCTCGCGGTGGTGGGTCGGACGGGGTCAGACGGTGAGCAGCCCGGGGCTGGCCGCCTTGTCGGTGGGCAGGAAGTCGTCGGGGACGGGGTACTGGCCGAGCACGTAGTTGAGGATGGCGGCGTGCATGGCCTCGACGGGCGCGATGCTGGCGGCGGTGGCGATGCCCGCGGGGCTGGTGACGTTGTAGGTCGCGAAGAGGTAGGTCTGGGCGGCCTGGTTCTCCAACTGGAGCGCGAGCTTCGCGACGTCGCCGACGGAGGAGGCCTTGTTGAGGGCGGCGACGGTGTCCGCCTGGTTGCTGAGCGGCACGTCGGTGATGGCGGGCAGGCCGGCGCCGGTGAGGACGGCGTTCCACGCCTTGGCGTGTTCGGCGTGCTGGGCCATCGCGGTGGTGACGAAGTTCGCGAGCGCCGGGGGGACGGTGCCGAGCTTGCCCGCCTTGGCCGCGTCCAGGGTGCTCTGGTAGGCGCCGACGGCCTGGTTCTCCAGGGCCGTCGCCAGCGCCACGACCTTCAGGTCCCCGGTGTACTTCCCGGTGGCGGAGGCGGAGGCGGTGGCGGAGGTGGAGCCCGCGGCGGTGGTCGCGGCGCTGCTGGGGGCCGGGTTGGCGCCGTCCTTGCCGCCGCTGGAGCAGGCCGCCAGCACGAGGGCGGCGGCGGTGCCGCCCGCCCCGATCAGGAACCGGCGCCGCCCCGCGTCCGGTGCCGTGGTGGTGGCGCCCCTGCCGCCCGCCCGCCGGGCGCGCAGTTCCTTGGTCAGGTCGGCGCCGGCGGCGTGCATCAGGGGCAGGGTCGCGCGGTGGGCGTCGTCCATGGCCCGGGTCAGGCGGGTGAGCTCGGCCTCGCCGATGGCGGGCTCCCAGGTGCGGTCGGCGGTCACTGGACGGCCCCTTCGGTGATCGGGGAGGCGTTGTCGGTCTTGTAGAAGGCGTCCGGGAAGCCGACGCTGCCGGCGGCGGCGGGCAGCTTCGCGGGGTCGACCGGGATGGTGATCAGGTCGGCCGCGTTGCCGGCCAGCAGCGCCTGCACGGCCAGCAGCACGGCACGGTGCTGGGCCTCGACCGGGGCGACGGAGGCGAAGAGCTTGCGCAGGTCCGCGTTCGAGACCTGGCTGACGTTCTTGGTGTAGGTCTGGGCCGCGACGTCCTCCAGCGTGATGGCGAGCTTCACCACGTCGGCCGGGGTCTTGATGGTGGGCAGGGTCTGGTCGACCACGGCCTTGTACTTCGGGTCCGGCTTGTTCTGCGCCTGGCCGCCGGCGGCGGTCGCGGCGGCGTTGAAGGCCTTGGCGTGGGCCTGGTGCTGCTCGGTGGTCTTGGCGATGAACGCGGCGACCGTCTTGTTGCCGTCCTTGATGAAGGGCAGTGCGGCGGAGGTCTGGTAGACGCTCACCGCCAGGTTCTCCAGGGAGGCGGCGGTCTGCAGGGCCTTGATGTCGTCGGCGGTCGTGGTCGCGGACGGCGAGGCCGCCACCGCGCGCACGGCTCCGAGCAGGCCGAGGCCGCCCGCGAGCGCGGCCGGCACGCCGCCACGCTGCCACCATCTGCGGGGTTGTCCGGCGACCTGTCCGAAGTCGGTCAGCGCGCTACGGGTGATCCGCAGTGCGTCGCTGTTCAAGTCCTCTGACTGCTCGGTGAGTTCTTCCAGCAGTCGGTTGTCGACGCGCTCAGTGGCCATCATGTCCTGACCTCGGCCATGCGGCCCGGCCGGATGCCGGGCACTCTTGTCCCACCTTCGGCACTTGACGGTCCGCGGCTTGGTGGAAGGCTCCCAACGGACGGTGAATTCACCCTCCGGGGTGAGTCTCGCCTCTGATCATTGACATCGGCCGGCGGGGCTGCGGGCGGCGAACGCCCCGATGACCGGCAGATCCCGCCCGCGCCGGTCCTCGGCCCTGCCCCAGGGGGAGGCGCGGGCGCGGTGGCGCGGCTCGGGCCCGGGTCGGGGCGAGGGAGATCCGCCGCCCCGACCCGGGCCCGAGCAGGGGTCACTTGCGCCAGAACAGGTGGTGCGTCACCCCGCTCGGGCTGGGCACGACGTCCAGGTGGAACCGGTCGAGGAGCTCGTCGGGGGACTCCCAGAGCCGTACGCCGGTGCCGAGCTTCACCGGCGAGACCGCCACGTGCAGGGTGTCGACGAGGTCGGCGTCGAGGAACTCCCGAATGGTGCTGGCGCCGCCGCCGAGCCGCACGTCCTTGCCCTGGGCCGCCTCCCGGGCCTGCGCGAGAACGGTGGCCGGGTCGCCGTCGACGAAGTGGAACGTGGTGTCGGAGAGCGTGAAGGAAGGCCGCTGGTGGTGGGTCAGGACGAACACCGGCGTGTGGAACGGGGGCTCCTCGCCCCACCAGCCGCGCCACTCGTGGTCCCGCCACGGGCCGCGCTGGGGGCCGAACTTGTTGCGGCCCATGATCTCGGCGCCGATGTTGTGGTCGAAGTCCCGCGTGAGGTAGTCGTCCAGGCCCCGACTCCCGCCGGGCTCGGTGCGCCGGGGCCAGCTCGCCGTGGCGCCGGCCCAGGCGAACAGCCGCTCGGGATCGACATGACCGAAGGGCCGTTCGAGGGTCTGGTCCTCGCCCGCACCGATGCCGTCACTGGAGACGTTGAAGTTCTGGACTTTCAGCAGCTGTGTCACATGGTCCTCCTGTGCTGATCCTCGGGGGAGTCCGGGAGGTTCGCAGGGGCTCCCTGGGCCACCACCGTCTCATCCGGCACTGACAAACGGCGTCGGGCCGGGCCGTCGGATCGTCATGGGGCCGGCGCCCGGGGGTGCCGGCCCCGCACGCCTACGGGCCGGCGACCGCCGCTCCGGGCCGTGGCGGCGCCCGGGCACGGGCCGGGCACCGGCACGACGTTCTCGCAGGCGGGGACGGCTCTCGCGGAGTACGGCGGTGGCTGGCGCCGTGGCGGTCAGGCCAGGGTGGCTCCGCGCTCCTGGGCCAGGGCCTCCAGGCCGTACCGGGCCACGTGTTCCGCGTTGCCGAGGTCGATCGTGCGGACGCCCTCGGCGGCCAGCCGCTCGTTGATCTCGTCCAGGCGCTGCCGGACGACCTGCTTCTCGGCGTCGGTGGTGCGGCCCTTGTGCGGCCTGCCGGCGTGCTCCGGGCTCGCGTAGTTGACCCGCTCCTTGGCTCCGGCCGGCGTCTGCTGACCGGGGAGGGCCGCAGCGACCCGCTTGGCACCGCGCAGCACCTCGCTCATCGGGGTGGCGGAGGCCAGCCGGTTGAACGCCTCGGCCTCCATCACGACCGTCTCCGGTTCGTCGGTGTCCGGGTAGTGGAGCTCTATCGTCACCAGGTCGAGCGCGAGTTGCTCCACCGCGGCGAGCTCGCTGCCGAGCGCCTCGATCTCGACCGGACCGTCCGCCAGGTCGGGGTGCCCGCGAACCACGATGCGCACCAGGTCGTCGTCGTTCTCCACGTGTGTGCCGGTCAGGTCCGAGAACCGGATGATCTTCTGGCCCATCTCTTGCCTCTCTTGACGACTGCGATCAGTCGAGAGCCTAGCCCGCGCCGATCGGCGCCGGATCCGCCGCGGGAACGCGGGACCGGCCGGCCGGCGCCGACGGTCCGACGGCCGTTCAGCGGACGGCGCGGGGGGCGCGGCGGGCGGCCGTCCGGGGTGCCCGACGGCCCCGGACCTGTTCTTACACGGCTTTGCCGCCGCTCTGTCGAACGGCTGACCCGCGCCGTGCAGTGTCGTTCCCGCACCGACCGCCGAACGCGCGGACACGGTGGCTCACGGACAGGCACGAGCGCGCGAACGCACGGAAGGCAGACCGATGACGACCGGCACCACCACCCCCACCACCCCCACGCCCACGCCCGGCACCCGGATCCGGCGGACCACCCTGGCCGCCGGCGCGCTCGCCGTCCTGGCCACCGTGCTCCCGATGGCGGCCACGCCCACCGCGAGCGCCGCCCCGGCCAAGCCCGCCTGGTGTCCCACCGTGCCCGGGCACCGCGTCGACTGCGCCACCATGCGCCGCCCCCTGGTGGACGGCGAACCGCGCCTGGGGACGGTCGACGTCGCCCACGCCGTGGTCCGCCACACCGGCCCCGGCCCGGCCAGGGGCACCATCGCGCTCAACCCGGGCGGTCCCGGCGAGACCACCATCAGCCGCGCCGAGCAACTGGCACAGGCCCTGCAGGACCTCCTCGACGACCACGACCTGCTCCTGCTGGACCCGCGCGGCACCGGCTTCTCCGGCCGGGTGCCGTGCGGGGTCACCGACGCCGACTTCAGGCTCGCCCCGCGCGCCGGTCAGCACGAGGCCGTCGCCCGCTGCGCCGAACAGCTGGGCCCGCGGGCCCGCGGCTACACCAGTGCCGCGACCGCCGACGACATCGACGCCGCCCGGGCCCGCCTGGGAGCCCCCAAGCTGGTCCTGTACGGCCTGTCGTACGGCACCTACCTGATGCCGGTCTACGCCGACCGCCACCCCGAGCGCGTCGAGTCGATGGTGCTCTCCGGGGCCTACCCGCTCGCCTTCGACCCGCTGGCCCGCCCCGGTGCCCAGCAGATCTCCCTGACCCTGCGCCGGATCTGCGAGCGCGCGGGTGCCTGCGACCCCGACACCGTCGTCCGGGACCTCGCCACCGTCGCCGCCCGGCTGCGCACCCGCCCGATCACCCTGGACGTCACGGTGGCCGGTGCCCGCCGCACCTACGTGTTCACCGAGGACAAGCTCGCGAACACGCTCTACGAGCCCGCCAGCCGGGGCATCGGCATCGACCCGACCGCGCCGACCCTCCTCGGCGACCTTCCCGCCGCCCTGCACCGCGCCGCCGCGGGCGACGACGGACCGCTCACCGACCTGGTGCGGGCCGACATCGAGCACGCCACCACCGAGGACCAGGCCTCCTACCTGGCCGTCACGTGCAACGACTACGCCCGCGCCTGGGACCACGACGCCCCGCTGCCGCAGCGCCGCCGCCAGTACCAGCGCGCCCTGGCCGCCGCGGACCCCGCCGACTTCGGCGCGTTCAGCGTCAAGGGCTACACCGAGGGGCAGACCGACGGCGCCGACTCCTGCCTGACCTGGCCGCGCAGGGGCACCGCCCAGCCCCAGGACGTCGACCTCGACCTTCCCGACGTCCCCGTCCTGGTGCTCTCCGGCGACCTCGACACCAACACCCCGGCTGCCAACTCCCGCCTGGCGGCGGCCCAGTTCCGCGACAGCGTCTTCGTGTCCGTGCCCAACACCGGCCACATCCCCGAGATGGACTCCACCGGCTGCGCGGTCACCGTCGCCACCACCTTCATCCGCACCGGGGGGCCGGGGGACACCTCCTGCCTGGCCGCCATCCCCCCGATCGCCGTCACCCCGACCATCCGCTGACCGACCCGCCGATCCACCCGCCGGCCCCGGCCCCGGCCGCGCCCGCCCGCCGACGACAGCGACCTGTCGGCGTCGACGCCCCGGCCGGGCCGGCCGGCCCGGCCGCCGAGGCCCCCGCCCGGCACCACCACCCCCACCACCAGCGAAGATGACACCATGACAGATCCGATCACCGCCGGGCGCACCGTCCTGGTCGTCGAGGACGATCCCGGCGTCCGCAACACCCTCGACCACCTGCTGCGCTTCGAGGGCTACCGGGTGCTCACCACCGCCGACGGCCAGGAGGCCCTCGACCTCCTCGACCACCAACGCCCCGACCTCGCGCTGGTGGACGTGGTCATGCCCCGCCTCGACGGCCTCGCGCTGTGCCGGATGCTGCGCCGACGCGGTGACCGCCTGCCCGTCCTGGTCCTCACCGCCCGGCACCAACTCGGCGACCGGGTGGCCGGACTCGACGCCGGCGCCGACGACTACCTCGCCAAGCCCTTCGCCACCGAGGAACTGCTCGCCCGCATCCGCGCCCTGCTGCGCCGCACCGTCCTGCCGGGCGCGGAGGACCGGACCGTCCTCTCCCTTGACGACCTCACCGTCGACACCGCCGCCCGCCGGGCCGACCGCGGACCCCGTCCGCTCGACCTCACCAAGACCGAGTTCGACCTGCTCGAACTCCTCCTGCGCAACCAGGGAACCGTGCTGACCCGCCACCAGATCTACGAGCGCATCTGGGGCTTCGACTTCGACACCGACTCACGCTCCCTCGACGTCTACATCGGCTATCTGCGCCGCAAGACCGAGGAGGGCGGCCGGTCCCGGCTGCTCCACACCGTGCGCAACGTCGGCTACACCGCGCGGTCCGCCTGATGCTGCGTACCAGGATCGGCCTCCTCGTCAGCGCCGCCGTGCTGCTGGCGATCGCCGTGCCCGTCACCTCCGCCTACCGCGGCGTCAGCGACCTGGTCGCCGAGCAGCTCGACCGCGGCCTCGACGACCGGGCCGACACCGTGATCGCGACCCTCGACGCGGCCGGCCGGCCCGCCGCCCGGCCCGACACCGTCGAGCAGCTGCTGCTCCCCGACGGCACCGTGCGACCGCTCACCCTGCCCGACCCGCCCGCCGCGGGCCCCGGAGCGGACGCGCCGCCCCGCCCGGCCCTGCCGGTGTCGCCCCGCGCCCTGGAGGTGGCCCGCACCGGGCTGGGCGCCCACCAGGAGGACGCCACCGTCGGCGGCACCCCCTACGGCGTCCTCACCAAGGCCCGGCCGGGCGGCGGGGGAGCGGTGATGGTCGGTCAGACCTATGCCGGGGCCGAGCAGGTCGACGACGCGTTCCTGGGCCGGATCGCCTGGACCAGCACGGCGGCCGCCCTCGGGTCGGCGCTGCTCAGCTGGCTCGTCCTCGGCCGGATCCTGCGCCCGGTGCGGCGCCTGGCCCGCGCGGCCGAGCACATCACCACCACCCGTGACCTGGCCACCCCGTTGCCCGCCGCCGGTCGCGACGAGGTCGGCCGCCTCACCCGGGCCTTCGAGGCGATGGTCGGTGCCCTGCGCCGCTCCCGTGAACAACAGCAACGCCTCGTCCAGGACGCCAGCCACGAGCTGCGCACCCCGCTGACCTCGGTGCGCGGGTGCGCCGAACTCCTGCAGCGGGCGCGCGGCCGGCTCGCCCCGGAGGACGAGGAGCAGATCCTGGCGACCCTGGTCACCGAGACGGTCGCCCTGGACGAGCTCGTCCGCGAGCTGGTCGAACTGGCCACCGACCGGCAGACGGGGGAGGAACCGGAGGCCGTCGACCTGGCCGCGGTCGCGGAGGAGAGCGCCGCGCGCTTCCGTCGCCGGGCCGGGCGGGAGATCACCGTGACCGTCGAGTGCCCGGTGCCGGTGTGGGCCCGGCCGCGCGCGGTGCTGCGCTGTGTGGACAACGTGGTCGGCAACGCCGTCAAGTTCAGCCCGGTGGGCTCCCCGGTGGAGATCGTCGTCGCGGGCGGCCGGCTGGCCGTGCGGGACGCCGGCCCCGGTATCGCGCCCGCCGACCGGCAGGTCGTCTTCGAACGCTTCCACCGCGCCGCCGGCACCCAGTCGACGCCCGGCTCCGGGCTCGGCCTGGCCATCGTGCACGACCTCGTCACCGCCGACGGGGGCGAGGTCTTCGCGACCGCGGCCCCGGGCGGCGGCGCCGAGGTGGGCTTCCGGCTGCCGCCCGTCCCGGCCGGTGCCACGACGGCCTGACGGGAACCGGCCGGTCGGGCCGGGCGAGGGTCAGGGCGGGGACTGGCCGCGGGCCCGTTCGGCGGCCAGGACCTCGGGCAGGCCGTCGAGGCGCCGCAGTCCGGCGACGGCCCGGGCGGTGCGGTGGTTGGCGGCGAGCAGCTCCTGGTGGCGGTGGACGAAGGCCCAGTACCCGGTGGTGAACGGGCAGGCCCGGTCGCCGCGACGCTCGGTCGGCCGGTAGTGGCACGGGCCGCAGAGGTCGCTCATCCGGTTGAGGTAGGCGCCGCCCGAGGCGTAGGGCTTGGTGGTGACGAGCCCGCCGTCGGCGTACTGGGACATGCCGATCACATTGGCGGCCATCACCCAGTCGTAGCCGTCGACGAAGCAGCGGTGGAACCAGTCGGTGAGCTCACGAGGGTCCCAGCCGTGCTGCAGGGCCCAGTTGCCGAGCACCATCAGCCGGGGGATGTGGTGCACCCAGCCGTGGTCGCGGACCTCCGCCAGGACGCGGGCCAGACAGCGGGCGGTGACCGCCTCGGCGTCGAGCTCGCGGAACCAGTCCGGGAGCCGCTCGTGATGGCCGAGGCGGTTGGCGTCGCGGTACTCCTCCCCGAAGTGCCAGTACAGCTGCCAGACGTACTCGCGCCAGCCGGCGATCTGCCGCACGAAGCCCTCGGCGCTGTTGAGCGGGACGAGGCCGTCCCGGTGGGCCGCCTCGGCGGCGCGCACGCACTCGCCCGGGTCGAGCAGGCCGAGGTTGAGCGGGACGGACAGCGCGCTGTGCGCCATCCACGGGTCGGCGTGGAGCATCGCGTCCTCGAACCGCCCGAAGTCGGCGAGGCGGTGGGCGACGAAGTGGGCCAGCGCCCGCTCGGCCTCCGCCCGGGTGGCGGCGAAGCGGCGCGGACCGTCCCGGCCGACGAACGCGACCTCGCCGGCCCGCTCCCAGCGGTCCAGATCGGCCCGCACCCGCTCGTCGATCGCGTCCTCCTCCGGTGCGAGGGGCGGCGGCAGCGGGAGGGTGGCGGAGCCCTTGGGGGGAGGCTGCCGGTTGTCGTGGTCGAGGTTCCAGCGGCCGCCGGTCGGGGTGCCGTCGGCGTCGAGCAGCAGGTGCTCGGCGCGGCGCACGCGGTGGTAGAAGTCCTCCAGCAGCAGACGCCGCCCACCGGGCTCACCCGCCCAGCGGCGGAAGTCGGCGAAGGGGACGAGGAAGCCGCGCGGCGGCAGCACCGTGACCTGCGGCAGGGACCGGACCAGGCCGAGCGCGGCCCGCGAGGTCGGGTGGCACACGGTGACCCGGCGCCGGCCCACCGCCTCGGCCAGGCCCTCCCGGTAGGTCTCGGCCCGCACGTAGTGGACCCGTTCCCCCAGGGCGTCGGCGGCGTGGCGCATCGCGGACAGCACCAGGTGCGCCTTGGCCCGGTGGAAGCGCCGCCGGCGCAGCACCGAGCGGGCCTCGATGACGACGATCGGCGCGTCCTGGTCCGGGCCGTTCTCGTCCGGGGTGAGGAAGTGCGGCCCCAGCTGGTCGCCGAAGACCCAGTGCGGTCGTGTCCCGCTCACACCGGCCGCCCGGGCCGGGCCGCCGCGGCCGCGCCCGGTGGCGGATCGGACGGAACGCCGGGCGGCCGGTCGGGTGGCACGTCGAGCGACGCGGCCGGTTCCGGCGGCCGGTGGCACCGGTGCGTCCGGGCCGGGCGGTGGTCCTCGGGGAATGCCTGCCGCGGCCTCATGACCGGCTCCGCTCGCTCGCCCGCTCGTCGCCGCGCTGCTCGCGCGGCCCCTCCAGCATCGACCTCCCGCCCGCCCCCGGCCCACTCGCAGCGCTCGCGCAGCGTTGCGGAGTCCGGACGGGGACGGGGCACCGTCCCCCCGTTCCCCGAAACGGTGCGGAACCGTTGCGAGTAGCCCGAACGGACCAGGGTCGCGCACGGTGACCGTATGACGCTCCAGACAGGGCCGCGACTCCTCGACCCGTCACCCGCTCGGCCGCGGGTGCCGGCCGATGAACTGGCCGACCTGATGATCGCCGCGGCCCGCGGTGACCAGGACTCCTTCGCCCGGCTCTACGTCGCGCTGGCAGGGCCGGTCTACGGCATCGCGTTGCGCACGCTGCGCAGTCCGTCCCATGCCGAGGAGGTCGCCCAGGAGGTGCTGATCGAGGTGTGGCGCACCGCCGCCTCGTACCGGCCCGAGCGGGGATCGGTCCTGGCGTGGGCGCTGACGATCGCGCACCGCCGAGCGGTCGACCGGGTGAGGTCGGTGCGCGCGGCCACCGAGCGGGACCAGCGGGTGACCCGCGAGGAACCGGGTGGCCCCCCTTCCGTGGTCGACGAGGTGGAGCGGATGCTGGAAGGGGCGCGGGTGCGGACCGCGCTGGCGGCCTTGAGCGGTGCCCAGCGTGAGTCGGTCGTCCTCGCGTACTACGGCGGCTATTCGCAGCGGCAGATCGCCCGGATCGTGGGTGTCCCGCTCGGAACGGTCAAGACCCGCATCCGGGACGGCCTGATCAGGCTCAGGGCGGTCTACGGGAGCGAGACCGGCTGAGCGGTCACCGCACCGACGGAGGCTGTCGAAGCGGGCGCGGCCGACGGGAACCGACGAAGGACGAGCGACCGGTGAACGGTCGACCGGGGAAAGGGCGAGGCTGGCATGGCGGCGACGCGACGTGGAACCGAGTCCGTGTGGGACTACCCGCGGCCGCCGGCGGTCGAAGCGGTGCCCGGGCGGCTGGTCGAGGTCCGGTTCGCCGGGATGCTCGTCGCGTCGAGCAGCCGGGCGTTCCGGGTGCTGGAGACGAGTCACCCGCCCGTGTACTACCTGCCGCCCGCCGACGTGGCCACCGGTCTGCTCACCGAGGGCGAGGGTGCCGGCGTGTGCGAGTGGAAGGGGCGCGCCCGGTACTGGGATCTGCGGGTGGGCGCCCGGCTGTCGCCGTCCGCGGCCTGGAGCTATCCGGATCCGTTGCCCGGCTACCGTGAACTCCGCGACCTCCTGGCGTTCTACCCGGGCCGGGCGGACGACTGCACGGTGGACGGCGAAGCGGTGGTCGCCCAGGACGGGGACTTCTACGGAGGCTGGATCACCAGCGAGATCACCGGCCCGTTCAAGGGCGGTGCGGGGACCTCGGGTTGGTGAGGAGCCCACGACCGGGTCCGAGCGCACCGGGTCCGAGGCGCACCGGTGGGCAACCGCTGCGGGAACGCTGCGACTGGTCCGTCGGCGGGGCGGTGCGCGATGATCGACGTGTGGATCGGACTCACCGGCCGATCATCGATGCGGCCCGTCCCGCCGTCCGCTCCGGAACACGGGGTTCCGACGGCCCGGGACGCCGCGATCGTCCCGTAGGTGGGAGGACATCATGGCTCTGATCGATCACGTGGAGACCGCCGAGCACCGCCCGGTGCCGGCCACGGCCCCCACCGAGACACCCGAGTGCGAGGGCTCCACCTGCGCGGGTATCTCGACCCCCGAATCGCTCGAACTGCACACGGCCTGGCCCGGATGGATCCCGCTGCTGGTCATCGCCGTCCTGGTGGTCAGCTGCGTCGGCTTCGCGGTGGGGCGGATCGCTGGATGGTGACGGTCGGCGCTCCCCGGGGTCCGGTACGCCCGGACACCTCCCGCGGCCCGGCGCCCGGGTCGCACGGGCTCACCGAGGCGGGGGAGTCCACCGGGGCGGTGGCCCGTCGCCTCGGCGTGTCCCCCACGACGATCCGTTCGTGGGAACGCCGCTACGGCATCGGACCCTCGGACCGCGCCCCGGGGCACCACCGACGGTGGAGACCCCGGGACATCGCGGTCCTGGAGGCCATGTGCCGTCTCACCGCGCGCGGAATCCCGCCGGGCGAGGCCGCCCGGACCGTCCTGGCCGTCGATGCCGGGCCGGCGAGCCCGCCGGCCGCGGCCGAGGAGACGGTCGAGGACGCCGCGGACACCTCGGAGACCGGGCGCGGTCCCGGCGGCAGCCGGGCCCTGCGCCTGGGAACGGTCAGCCCGTTGTGCCGGGGGCTGGCCCGGGCGGCCGTCCGCCTGGACGCGCCCGAGGTGGCCCGGGTCCTGCGCGAGGCGATGGACGCGCTCGGTGCGGTGGACGCCTGGACGGAGGTCATGATGCCCGCGCTGCGCGCGGCCGGCCGCAAGTGGGCCGTGGACGGCGAGCAGTACATCGAGGTCGAACACCTGCTGTCCTGGCACGTGTCCACCGTCCTGCGCGACGCGGCGGTGCGGCCGGTCGCGCCCCGGCCGGTTCCCCCGGTGATCCTGGCCGCGATGCCGACCGAGCTGCACACCCTGCCCCTCGACGCCACGGCGGCCGGCCTCGCCGAGAACGGCCTGCCCTTCCGGATGCTGAGCGCCGCCGTGCCGCCGCAGGCGCTGCTGGAAGCCGTGCGCCGCACCGGCCCGGGAGCGGTCATGCTCTGGTCGCAGGACCGCGGCACCGCCGACCGGCGACTGCTGCTCAGCGCCGCGGAGCGCGCCTGGGGCCCCAGCGGCTCACGCGTCCGGGCCCTGGTCGTCGCCGCCGGGCCGGGGTGGGACCGCGCCCGGCTCCCCGCCGGTGTCGCGTGCCCGAGGAGTCTCGCGGGCGCGCTCGACCTCCTGGAGCAGGCCGCCTCCGGGTGACCGGTCGCGGGGGCCGGAGCCGACCAATCCGCGCGCCGGTCGGTGACGAACATCCGGTGCACCCCGGGCCCGAAGCCCGGAGCGGCAGCCCGGAGCGGCAGCCCGGTCCGGCGCCCGGGCCGAGGAAGCCGGGCCGAGGAAGCCCGGCCGACGAAGGGAGACACCGGATGATCACCGTGGAACGGGCGGTCGTGGTCGCCCGGCCGGCCGACGAGGTCATCGCCTATCTGGCCGACTTCGCCAACACCGTCGACTGGGACCCCGGCACCGTGAGCTGTACCCGGCTGGACGAGGGGCCGGTGACCACCGGAGCCGTCTGGCACAACGTCTCCGTCTTCCGGGGCCGACGGACGGAACTGACCTACGTGCTCGACCGCTACGAGGACGACCGCCTCGTGTTCGTCGGCCGCAACCGCGCCGTCACGGCCCGGGACGAGATCACCGTGCACCCGCGGGGGGACGACGGAGCCGGCAGCCTGCTGCTCTATCGCGCCCGCCTGTGGCCGCGCGGGCTCGTCCGACTGGCCGCTCCGCTGCTGCGCCGCGAGTTCGAGAGCCTCGCCGACCGCACGGCGCAGCGGCTGCCCGTGGTCCTGGCCCGGATCTGACGGGCGCCGCACCGGTCCCCGGGCGGCCCGTGCCCGAGGGACCATGGAGAGTCCCGACCGATGTCCGACCAGCTGCCCGACCGGAGTTCCGATGCCTTCCCGCCGTGACCGGCCGCCGCAGCCCGAAGGGCTGTTCCCGCTCAGCGACCTCGACCCGCCCGCCGAGGCGCGGCCGGTGCGGCCTCCCACCGCGGCGGCGGCGCGGCTCCTGGACATCCGCGAGATCCACGCGGAGCCCGAGGCGGCCCGTTCGGCGTACGGCCGGCAGATCCTGGCACGGTTCCCCGAGGCGAAGCTGACCGAGGTGGACTCCCACTGGCGCATCCCCGACCTGCACGGCAACGAGGGGAACGTCGCGCGCTGGGTGCGGGTCAAGACCGGCACGCTGGTCCTGGGTGTCCGCAAGAGCCTCACCGTACGTCCCAACGGCCGGTCCGCGGACTGGATCGCGCCGGGTCTGTCCAACGGCTGCGCGATGGCCTGCGCGTACTGCTACGTGCCCCGGCGCAAGGGGTACGCCAACCCCATCACCCTGTTCACCAACACCGACGCGGTGCTCGGCGCCGTCGGGCGCCACATCGCCCGCCAGGGCCGCAAGCCGGAGCCGAACCAGTGCGACCCGACCGCCTGGGTCTACGACGTCGGTGAGAACGGCGACTGCTCGGTGGACGCCCTGCTCTGCGACAGCACCGCCGAGCTGATCGCGGCCTTCCGGCGGCTGCCGACGGCGAAGGCCTCGTTCGCGACCAAGTTCGTCAACCCGGACCTGCTGGCGTACGACCCCCGGGGGCGGACCCGGATCCGGTTCTCCCTCATGCCCCCGGAGGACTCGCGGCTGCTGGACGTGCGCACCAGCCCGGTGGCGGAGCGGATCGCCGCCGCCGGGGACTTCCTGGACGCCGGGTACGAGGTGCACTTCAACCTGTCGCCGGTGGTGCTGCGCCCCGGGTGGGAGGACGCCTGGGCCGACCTGCTGAGCCGGCTGGACGACGTGCTGCCCCGGGCGGTGAAGGCGCAGGCCGCCGCCGAGGTGATCATGCTGACCCACAACCGGGACCTGCACGAGGTCAACCTCGGCTGGCATCCGAGGGCCGAGGACGTCCTGTGGCAGCCGGCGCTGCAGGAGACCAAGCTCTCCCAGAACGGCGCCCACAACCTGCGCTACCGCGCCGGGACCAAGCGGGCCGCCCTCGACCGGTTGCGGGACCTGGTCGCCGCTCGGGCCCCCTGGCTGCGGGTCCGCTACGCCTTCTGAACTGGCGGCGGTGCGGCCCGCCCGG
This sequence comes from Kitasatospora sp. NPDC059327, assembly GCF_042752535.1. Lineage (NCBI taxonomy): Bacteria > Bacillati > Actinomycetota > Actinomycetes > Kitasatosporales > Streptomycetaceae > Kitasatospora > Kitasatospora sp. NPDC059327. The sequence continues at coordinate 115,934 of NZ_JBHYYB010000007.1, forward strand.
TCGCGCGGGGGTCCGCGCCCGGGGGAGGGCGGGCCCCGGGCCGTCGCCGGGGGGATGGCGACGGCCCGAGGAACCGCACGGGTGTCGCGCGCCGATCCCGGTCGGCCGGGGGGAGGGCCTCATCGGGGGGCGCGACGCCCTGTCGTCCTTCTGACCGCGATCCGGGGCGGGGGAACCCACCACCCGCGCGCGGGGGGGGGGGGCCGGCCACACCACCCGCCCCGCGCCCCGCCGCCGCGGCCGCGGCGGGCGCCGCGCCCCCCCCCGCGCGGCGGGCGCCCCTGCGGACCGGCCGGCGGCGGGCGGCGCCCGCGCGGGCCCCCCCCCCACCCCGCGGGCCCGCGCCCCCCCCCCCCGC